>JAEHDT010000076.1 GCA_016880225.1 Gemmatimonadota bacterium
CGAACATCGAGTCGAGCGAGATGATCGTCGCCCGCTGCGCGGAGGGGATGTGGCCGTTGAGATACGCCTGCTTCACGGGCATCGCGAGCCCGATCGCCACGCCGTACAGCAAGTACAGCGGCACTACCGCGTAGAAGGCGCGTGGATGCGGCAGGCCCAGCCCCAACAGCCCGCACGCAACCACCAGCACCGCCTGCGCCGCAACGGAGAGCATCAGCAGTCCCGTGCGCGTCCGGACGACGCGAGACAACGGACCGACGAGGACGTTACCGACGATCAGACTCAAGCCGACCAGGGAGCTGATCACGCCGTCCACCCATACGAGGTCGCGCCCGAGCAGATCGAGAAAGTAGCGCTGCCAGCTGTAGAAGCCGAAGATCATGAAACTCATCGAGACGAGCGACGCCACCATCACCGGGCGCACCACCGGATGCTCGAGCCCGTACCTGAGCCCCTCCACGAACACCCGTCGCAGCTCCGCGGGGACGCGGGACAGCTCGAGCGCCCGCGGGGTGTATCCCAGCTCCGTCATGCGGCGCCACGCCAAGAAGAACAGCGGCACGACGATCGCAGCGCGCACCAGGTACGGGACGTACAGATGGATCTGCCCCAGCAGTCCCCCGCCGATCGTTCCGACCAGCATGCCGGCGCCGAAGAACATCTGGCCGCGTGCGAAAACGGGCTCGAGCGGCTGCGCGTAACCCGTCGCCTTCAAGGCGTCCACCAGCCAGGCGTCCACCGCGCCCGTGTAGAACGTGTAGCCCAGCCCGAGGAACACCGACACCCACATGAACGCCCAGAACCCCCAGCCGCGCCAGGCGATCGCCACGTACAGGAGGGTCGTGACGAACAGGGTCGCGAGGCACAACAGCAGCGACGTCCGCCGCCCCAGAGTGTCGGCCACGACGCCGGTGGGAACCTCGAACACCATCGAGCCGAGCGTGAACGCCGCGTTGGTGAGCAACACCTGCTGGATGTCGAGCCCGGCACCCATCTTGAAGAGGGTGTCGATCCCCCAGATGAGCGACATGGCCAGGTTGAAGAGGCCCGTGATCGCGAAATAGGTCCGGATGATGCGGGCGCTCACGCGGTCACGACCGACGTGTCGGTCCACGACTTGAGCGCCGTCGCCGTGAGAATCACGGCACCCCCGATCACGGCGAGGGGACCCGGAGTCTCGCCGTGGGCGAGCCACGCCCACACGGGGCTCAACACCGGCTCGACCAGCAGGAACAGCGACGCCTCGAGGGCGGGCACGCGCGCGATGGCGCGCGACAGAAACACGTAGGCGAGGCCGAGCTGGAACACGCCGAGGTACACGACGATCAGCCAGTCGGTGGCCCGGCCGGCCGACAGCGGAACGGCCCACGGCAGGCAGACGAGGAAGACGATCAGGTTGCCGCACGCCGCGGCGCCGGCGACGGCGCCGTGCTGGCCTTCGTGCACCCGCGCCAGCCAGCGGTACCCCGTGACGGTGAACGCCCACGCCACGGCGCTCCCCGCCGCGAGCACGTTGCCGAGCACCGGATCGGGCGCGGTGGCGAAGCGGCGCCCCCCACCCACGAACAACAGGGCCAGTCCGGCGCCCAGCACCGCCATGAACACGAGGTCCGCCGGGCGCACCCGCTCGCGCAGCAGCAGGGGGGCCAGGGCGACCACGAACAGCGGATTCGTGGCCTGAAGGAAGACCGTATTGGCGGCCGTCGTGAGCTTGTTCGCGAACACGAACAACAGGCCCGCGGCGGCGTAGGCCACGCCCACGAGCCCCACCCGCCAGCTCCAGCGCTGCCGCGCCTCCGGGATCAACACGACGATCGCCACCATCGCGACCAGCGCCCGGAACGCCGCCACCTGCCACGCGCCGAACGCGCACCACTTGATCGCGGCGCCCGCCGTCGAGAAGCACACGGCGGCGAGCACGAGCTGGGCGCGCGGCTTCACGGCACGTTCGCCAGCAGCCACTCGCGCGCGATCGACCCGATGTCCCGGTGCTCGACGTCCGCGAGCGCGTTGAGACGCTGCATCTCCGCGTCCCCGATCTTCCCGTCCAGCTGAGCCAGCGCGGCCGCGACCTGGGGGTGACGCGTCAGCGTCGCGCTGCGCGTCACCACCGCCGCCTGGTAGGGCGGGAAGTAGCGGCGGTCGTCCCGCAGGGCGACCAGATCGAGCGCAGCGATCTGCCCGTCGGTCGAGTTACCGGCGATGACGTCCACCTTGCGCTGGGCGAGGGCACGGTACGTCAGTCCCAGGTCCATGGCCGTGGGCGGCGCCGCGAACTGCAGGCCGTAGGTCTTCGCGAGCCCGGGAAACCCGTCGGCGCGCTCCAGGAACTCGTACCCGAAGCCCGCATGCCACCGCGGCGCCACGGCAGCGAGATCGGAGATCCGCGTCAACCGGTAGCGCTCCGCGTCCGCCCGGCGCACGAGGATCGCGAACGTGTTGTCGAACCCGAGCGCCTTCCCCCACGTGAGGCCGAAGCGGCGCCCGTATTCGACCGCGACGGCGCGATACACGCTGTCGGGGTCGAGCACCGGCGCATGCTTCAGCACGGCGGTATAGGCGGTGCCGGTGTACTCGACGTACAGGTCGATCTGGCCCGACGTGATCGCCTGATGGCACACGAACGTGCCGCCCAGATGGAACCGCCGCTCGACCGGCACGGCGGTGCGCCGCTCGATCTGCTGCGCGACGATTTCACCGAGCAGATCCGACTCCGTGAAGTTCTTGGAGCCCACGACGATCCGATCGCCATGACCGCAGGCCCCGAGGATGAGCGCTCCAGCGAGGAGCCACGGAATGCCCGACCGCCTGACCGCCCGACCGCCCCTCATTTCCCCCGCCAGGCGAGCCGCCGCTCCACCAGACCCAGCAGCCCGTCGGCCGCGAGCGCCATGAGCGCCGCCGGGAGCGCTCCTGCGAGGATCAGCGTATCGTCCACCGTCGCCACGCCGCGGAAGATGTACACCCCCAGCCCGCCGGCGCCGATCGCCGCCGCGATCGTCGCGGTTCCCACACCCACCACGGTCGCGACCCGCACGCCCGCGAGTATGACCCCGAGCGAGAGCGGCAGCTCGACCATCCGCAACAGCTCTCCATCCGTCATCCCCATGCCGCGACCGGCTTCGCGCACCGCCGGGTCCACGCCGGCGATCCCCGTGTAGGTGTTGCGGACGACCGGAAGCAGTCCGTACACCACGAGCGCCACGATCGCGGTGCGGGCGCCGATGCCGCCGATGAACGGGAGGGGAATCAGGAATCCGAACAGGGCCAGGCTCGGCACCGTCTGGAAGACGTTCGCGAGGCCGAGCACGGGACCGCGCCACGCCGGCCGGCGGCTGAGCACGATGCCGAGTGGCACGCCGATGACGACGGCCGCCGCGGTCGAGACGGCGACCAAATAGACGTGTTGACCGACGAGCGCCACGACTTCCTGCGAGTTGCGGGCGTAGAAGCCCCAGAGAGCCCTCATGCCGCCGCCATGAACGCCCTGCATTCCGGATGCTCGCTCCGCCGGAATTCCTCCGGCGTGCCGAGGAACGCGAGCCGGCCCTCGTGCATCAGCCCGATGCGCGTCCCGAGCAGCAGGCCTTCCCGCACATCGTGCGTCACGAACACCATCCCCTTGCCTAGTCGCCCCTCGAGCGCCTGGAACTCGCGCTGCAGCTCCACCCGCGTGATGGGATCGAGCGCGCCGAACGGCTCGTCGAGCAGCAGCAGCGGCGGATCGGCCGCGAGGGCGCGCGCCACGCCCACCCGCTGGCGCTGGCCGCCGGACAGCTCGTGCGGATACCGGGCCGCGAAACTCGCGGGGTCGAGGCCCACGAGCGCCAGCAGCTCGCGCACCCGCGCGGCGATGCGCCCGGGCGGCCAGCCTTCGAGCCGCGGCACGAGCCCCACGTTCCGCTCCACCGTGAAATGGGGGAACAGTCCGATTTCCTGAATCACGTAGCCGATGCGGCGGCGCAGCACGGTGGCCGGCAGCTCGGCCGCCCGCTCGCCCGCCACCCGCACTTCTCCTCCGCTGGGCTCGAGCAGCCGGTTGACGAGCTTGAGGGTGGTGGTCTTGCCGGACCCGCTGCGGCCGAGCAGCACCAGGGTCTCGCCGGCCGCCACGGTGAACGACACGTCCTCCACCAGGAGACGAGGCGTGCCCGGCAGCCGGTAACGGAGCCCCCTGACCTCCAACGCAGGCGTCATGCGGGCGACGCGAGCACCATGAGAAAGCGGTCGTCGTCGCTCCGGCCCTGCCACCGGGCGGCTAGTCCCGCGTCGCCGAGAATGCGGAGGAACGTGTCGGGGGCGTACTTGTAGGAGTGGTTCATCGCGAGGCGCTCGCCGCGCGCGAGACGCAGGGTCTCGCCGCCGATCAGCGCGCCCAAGTCCCGGCCGGCCCGGAAGTGCTTGGGGATCAGGTGAAGCCCGGGGAGCCGCGGATCATCGGTCGTTGCGAACACGAGCTCGCCGTCCCCGTCGGCGATGCCCACGGCGTTGAGGGGCGCCCAGGCGAAACGGCGGTTGAGCGGATTGTCGTACCCGGCGACCGTGGCGTCGCCGGCATAGATCTCGCCGTCCACGAGCAGCGCGTCGCCGGGCCGCAACAGCCGCGCGAGCTCCTGGGCTTCCGCGATCGGATCGAACGCGCCGAGCGTGTTGCCGATGAGCAAGACGAGCCGGGCGGGCGTTTCTGGCTCCGCGGCGAGCGCCGCGAGATGCGCCGGCACCGTGAAATCGGCCTTGATGCCCTGAGCGGGGAAGCGCGCGGCCAGTGCGCCGGCGCACGCCATTTCGAGCAGCGCCTGGCTCGTATCCACGGGCACGTACGACACGCGTACCCCCCGCTCGCGCAGCGCCTCGAGCAGCAGCAGGTCCTTGTCGCCCTGCCCTGCGCCGAGGCTCATGACCTCGAGCGGACCCGGGGGAAAGAGCCGCGCCAGCTCGGTGCCCGAGCGCGCAATGAGCGAGCGCGAGCGCACGAAGTTGCGGTACGCCCCGTCCGAGCACAGGGCCAGCCACGCCCGGACCGACAGTGGGAACCAGTAGAAGAACTTTTCGGTCAAGCGACGGTCGCGAAACGCGCGAACGAATTGGTCCGCGAGATCGTTCTCGGTGAGCAGCGCGTGAATCGATATCATAAAGGCTTGAGAGTTACCGGTTGACGGGTGTGACGGCAACCCGTAGGATTGTCGGAACGGCCGTCTTCCTGCTTCCCCAGATGCGAGGAGGATTTTATGCAGATCGTCGAGATGCAGGAGCTCGTGCCCAGCTGTCATCGTCCCGAGATCGTCGAGACGGCGGAGCTGGTGCCCACCTGCCACTCCTAGAGGGAGCGGCACGATGCACCCGGGGGCCCGGACTGATGTCGGGCCCCCTACGCGTTTCCTGACCGGGGGACCCCGCCTGGGGTTCGGCGCGTGGGCGGTGGGGGGCGCGGGCTGGGGACCGGCCGCCGCCCCGGGTGAGCGCCTCGCCGCCGTCGAGCGCGCGCTCGAGCGCGGCATCACCTTTTTCGATACGGCTCCCGCGTACGGCGACGGTGCCTCCGAGGCGCTGCTCGGTCGCGCCCTCCGACCGCACCGCGCAAGCGTCACGCTCGCGACCAAAGTCGGCCCGCGCGACGACCCGCGCCGCTCGCTCGAGGCGTCGCTGCGCCGCCTCGCCACCGACCACGTGGATCTGGTGCAGCTACACGAAGCACTCGAAGGCTGGGAGCGGCGGCTCGAGCAGCTGTACGCGCTGCAACAAGAGGGGAAGGCGCTGGCGCTCGGCCTGTGCAACGCCACCCATCTACAGCTCGCCCGAGCGCGCGAGATCGTCCCGCTCGCCACCTATCAGGGACCGTACAACCTGTTCGATCGCGACGTGGAGCAGCGCGAGCTGCCGCTGTGCCGGGAGCGCGGGATCGCGTTTCTTGCCTACCGGCCCCTCGCCGCCGGCCTGCTCACGGGGAAATACACGACCGCTCCGCGGTTCCCCGAAGGCGACCATCGGCGCGGGATCTACTGGTTCAAGGAGCCCGAGTTCGCGCGGCGGCGGCGCGCGATCGAGCGCCTCCGGGCGCTGGCGGCCCAATGCGAGATCAGCCTGGCTGCGCTGGCGCTCGGCTGGCTGCTCGCGCGCCCCGGCGTCACGATCGTGCTCGCCGGCGCGCGCAGCGCCGCGCAGATGGAGGACAATGCCGCGGCGGCGGACCGGCCGCTCCATCCCGATGCCATCGGGGCGATCGACGCCGCCGTGCGCGAGGCGTTCCCCCCGGCTCGCGCCACCGAGGGGGCGCGCCGTGCCGCGCCCGCC
>JAEHDT010000077.1 GCA_016880225.1 Gemmatimonadota bacterium
CCTGGTGCGCGGGGAGAAAACAAGCCGGCCTGGGCGAACCGCCGTCGAGGTCGGGCGTGCGGTCCCTTCCTCTGACCTCCAGCGATCGCAACCCAGGCCGAATCGTCTCTCACCGATCAACCGCGCGCCGCGCGCGAGGAGTGGTTCGAGTGAGCCGAGGCGCACAATAGGGAAGAGCAGCGCGGAGGGCAAGCGTGTGGCGCGCACGCAACGAAAAAATCGCGGCATTGCCGACCCCCGGTGGGCTGCCGGGAGGGCGTGGCTCAGAGGATTTGTGAGCGCCCCAACTACGGTCCGATCGCGATGCCCAGCGGGTTATTGAGACCGCTGCCTGCGCCGGAGATGGTAACTACCGGGGCGGCGTTGCCGGTCGCCCCCCGCGCGTAGATCGTGATGCTCGCCGCCGTGTAGTTGCTCACGAAGATCCGGCCGGTGCCATCCAGCGCGATGCCCGACGGGAGGCTGAGGCCGGTCTGGCTTCCGCTGATAGTCGCGATCGGCGCGGTATTACCGGTCGCGCCGGCCGCGTAGACCGTGATGCTGTTGTTGTCCGCGTTCGCAACGTAGATGACGCCAGCCGTGTCAAGTGCGATGCCCGCTGGATTGACCAGGCCCGTGCTGCTCCCGCTGATAGTTGCGATCGGAGACACATTGCCCGTATCTCCAGCAGCGTAGACGGTAATCGAGGTGTCGTTGGCCACGCAGAGGCGACCGGCGGCGTCGACCACCACCGCCCTTGGCAGCGAGAGTCCCGTCTGGTTCCCGTGAAGCGTTCCCAACAGTTTGCCGTCCGGAGCGTTGAAGATCTCGATGCGGTTGTTGCTGCGATCGGCAACATAGACCTGGCTCGCCGCAACCGCGACCCCACGAGGCGCCGTCACCGCCACCGACCAAAGGATGTGTGCGTTACCCGTCGCCCCCGCTGGGTAGGCAGTAAGCTGGCTGGACCCGGCATTCGAGACGTACACCTGTCCCGCTGCGTCCGCCGCAACGGCCGAGGGTATGGATAGTCCGGTGTTACTCCCCGCGATCGTCACCGCTGGCACTTGGTCCACGGGAGAGCCAGCAGGGTAGATCGTGATACTGCCTCCACCAAAGCTTCCGTTGGCTACGTAAAGCCTCGAGCAGGGCACCGTGAAGTTCAGACTCGTCGCGCCACCCGCTGTGACCGTGGCTTGCTTGGATCCCGGGTCAGCACACGAACTCGGGAACGTGCCCAAAGCCAGGGTATAGGTCCCGGCACTGAGGTTGTCGATCGCGTACGCACCGGTGATGACGCTGCTCACCGTGCTGCGGGCGCTGGGGCTCGCCGTGACCGTGACCCCGCCCAGAGGACCACGCTGGGGCGAGGTTATGGTTCCCGAGACCGTTCCCGTGCCCGGTCCCGTGCCGGTTCGACTATCGGACGAGCAAGCGGCCAGCGCGACAGCGAGGGCGGTGGCGAGCGCGCGCCTTGCGGCGGGCTTCAATTGGGCTGCACAGGGCACCATGTCTTATCCCACGCGATGGTGGCGATCAGGGATGACTCAAATTACATCACTGCGCAAGGAAGGATAGGTGGACGATCGCCTCGGGCGGGCAGGAAACGATTGGTGACGCTGAGGGTTGAAAAGCTCCCGAGGCAGGACTCGAACCTGCGACCCGCCGGTTAACAGCCGGCTGCTCTACCAACTGAGCTACTCGGGAAGGACGCTCGCAATATCGCTTGCTCGGGCGGCGACTTCAACGGCGTATCGCGAGTTGTGGCAGCTCCGCGATCACCATACCCACCAAGATCAGCGCCCCGCCGCCCCACTGCAACAGCGACAACCGCTCTCCCAGCACGAACCACGACGTCACCGCCGCGAACAATGGCTCGAAGCAAAAAATCAGGGCCGCCCGCGCCGCCGACATGGCGCGCTGGGCCCGCATCTGCAACAGGAAGCTGATCGTGCTGGCGAACAGCACCGTGTAGCCGAGCGCGCCGACGAAGCGCGGGGTCCAGTGGATGTGCGGGTGCTCGAATAGCGCGGTGGCGAGCGCGGCGACGAGCGCCGTCCCGGCGACCTGCGTGAACACGAGGCGCCGCGCGTCGTAGCGCCGCGACAGCTCGGAGACGGCGACGATCTGGCCGCCGAAGCAGGCGGCGCACACGAGCGTAAGCAGATCGCCGCGATTCAGGCCCCCCGCATCCGGCGCGGTGAGGAGGTAGATCCCGAGCGTGGCGAGAGCGAGTGCCACGGCGGTGAGCCAGGTGGGCCGCTCGCCCAGCCAGGCGAGCGCGATGAGGGGAGCGAGTACCGATGACACCGCGACGATGAACGCCGAGCGCGACGGCGTGGTGATCACGAGCCCGGCGGTCTGCGCGATGAAGCCGAAGGCGACGAGCAGGCCGAGCACCCCGCCGCCCGACAGCTCCTGGCCCACTGGCCGCGGGCGCAACGGCGTTCCCGGGACGAGGACGAGCGCGGCGAGCGTGAACCGTATCGTCAGGAACGCGAGCGGCGTCGCGTCCGCCAGTGCGCTCTTGACGGCCACGAAGCTCGTGCCCCACAGCGCGGTCGCGATGAGCAGCGTCCAGTCCGCCCGGCGCGGCGTCACGCGAGGTCCCGCAGGTAACGTCCGGTGGGCGAATCGGGCGCCCGGGCGATGTCCTCCGGCGTCCCCGCAGCAACGATGCGTCCACCCGCTTCACCGGCGCCGGGCCCCATCTCGATCACCCAGTCGGCCCGCTTGATGACGTCGAGGTGGTGCTCGATCACCAGCACCGTGTGCCCGGCGTCGACCAGGCGGTCGAGCACGCGGCAGAGGGTACGTACGTCGTCCAGGTGCAGCCCGGTTGTCGGCTCGTCGAGGATGTACAGCTTGCGTCCCGTCCGCCCCCTGCCGCCCGCGAGCGCCAACTCCCGGGCGATCTTGAGGCGCTGCGCCTCGCCCCCCGACAGGGTGGTCGCCGGCTGGCCGAGGCGCAGGTAGCCGAGTCCGACCTGCTGCAGATGCCAGAGGGCGCGCGCCAGCCGCGGGTTGCGGTGGAACCGCTGCAGGGCGTGGTCCACGGTCCACTCGAGCACGTCGTGGATCGAGCTGCCGCCGAGCTTCACCTCGAGCACGTCCGGCTTGAAACGCTTGCCGCCGCACATCTCGCACGGCACGAACACGTTGGCCAGGAACACCATCTCCACGAGCACATGGCCCGCTCCCTCGCATGTTTCGCAGCGTCCCCCGGCCACGTTGAACGAGAACGTGCTCGGCGCATAGCCGCGCGCCCGGGCGAGGGGCTCCGCCGCGAACAGCGCGCGCAGCTCGTCGAACGCCTTGATGTACGTGACGGGGTTGGAACGAGGCGTGCGGCCGATGGGCGCCTGGTCGACGAGCACTACCTCGCCGATCGCCTCCCAGCCCGACAGAGCGCGCACGTCGCCTACCGGCTCTCCCAGGTGCTGCTTGGCGCCGTGCATTCCCGTGAGCCGGGTCTCGAGCTGCCGGAACAGCACGTCGTGCACCAGCGTCGACTTGCCCGACCCGGAGACCCCGGTCACGGCCGTGAGGGTGCCGAGCGGAATGCGCGCGTCCACGTCGTGCAGGCTGTGCAGGCGAGCGCCCTTGACCGTGAGCCAGCGGCATGCGGGGCGGCGCGCCGACGGCACGCCGATGCGCTTCTCCCCGGAGAGATATTGTCCCGTGAGGGTGCCGGCCTCGCGCACCCGCGCCGCCGGCCCCTGGTACACCACCGCTCCCCCCGACTCGCCGCTGCCGGGGCCGAGCTCTACCATCCAGTCGGCCGCATTCATCGCCGCCGGGTCGTGCTCCACGACGACGACCGTATTGCCGGCGTCCGCGAGCCGCCGCAACAAGCCGAGCAGCCGGTTGGTGTCGGCGGGATGCAGCCCGATGGTCGGCTCGTCGAGCACGTACAGCGTGTCGACCAGGTGGGCGCCAAGGGCGTTGGAGAGCGCGATGCGTTGGGCCTCGCCCCCCGAGAGCGTGCGCGTGAGCCGGTCGAGCGTGAGATAGCCGAGCCCCACGTCGGTGACGAAGGACAGGCGCCCCCCGAGCTCTGCCAGGATGTGATCTGCGACGGCGCGTCGGAACGGCGCGAGCGCGAGACGCCCGAGCCAATCCTGCAGCGCCCCGGCCGTCAACGCGGCCGCTGCCGCGATCGTGCGATCGCCCACGCGAACCGCCAGCGCTTCCGGCTTGAGCCGCGCTCCACCGCACGCGGGGCACGTCTTCGCAAGCTGGTACTGCCGCAGGAACACCCGGATGTACTGCTTGTAGCGCTTGGCCTCGAGGCGCTCGAGGAACGGAAACATCCCCAGGAACCGGCCGATCCCGCCGTGCAGCAGGAAGTGGCGCGCCGCCGCGGGCAGGTCCCGCCACGACGCGTCGAGCGGAATGCCCCTCGCGCGGGCCGCCTCCCGCAGGACGCGGCGCCGCCCCTCGTAGCGCGGCTTGGTCCAGGGGTCGAGGGCGCCCTGGGCCAGACTCTTGCGCGGGTCCGGCACGATGAGGGACTCGTCGTATTCGAGCACGGCGCCGAACCCGTTGCACCCCGGGCAGGCGCCCCGCGGATTGTTGAAGGAGAACAGGATGGGCGTGAGGGGAGGCGCGGCGGTGGCGCACGTCGAGCACGTTGGGTGCGCAGAGAAGCGGCGGCGATCGCCGTTCTCGAGCGCGACGGCCACGCCCTCGCCCTCATTGAAGGCCGTCGCCACGGCGTCGGCCAGGCGCCCGCGGTTCGCTTCCAGGACGGGGAGGCGATCCACCACGACCAAGACCTCGTGCGCCGCGCGCACGCGCTGCTCGGCGTCCGGCTGATCGAGGCGAACGACGGCTCCGTCGAGCTGCGCGCGCACGAAGCCTGCGGCGCGGAGCTGGGCGGCCACCTCGACGTCGGGCCGATGCGCGCTAGCGGGCAGCGGGAACGTCAGGATCACGGGATCGGAGCGCTCCCCCCTCCCCGCTTTCACAAGTGCGTCGACCACCTCCTGCACCGTGTCGGCCTTCACGACGCTGCCGCACTTGATGCAGTACTGCGTGCCCACGCGCGCCCACAAGAGCCGCAGGAAGTCGTAGATCTCGGTCGCCGTGCCGACCGTCGAGCGGCTGCTCGTGGTGGGGTTCTTCTGCTCGATCGCCACGGCGGGCGAGATGCCTTCGACCTGATCGACGAGCGGCTTGGGCATGCGCTCGAGGAACTGCTTCGCGTAGGTGGAGAGCGACTCGATGTAGCGCCGCTGCCCCTCGGCGTACAGCGTGTCGAAGGCCAGCGTGCTCTTTCCCGATCCCGACGGCCCGGTGACCACCGTGAGCGCGCGTCGCGGCAACTCCACGGTGATGCCCTTTAGGTTGTGTTGCCGCGCGTTGCGGATGACCACGCGGTCGGGTGAGCGGGGCATAACCATTCAACATAACAGGTGCCGGTGTCCGGCACCTGGCACCCCGCACCCACGGCCTGTAGCTTCGCCCCCAATGGCCCTCGCCTTGACTCCCCGCCTGCTGCGCCGCGGGCTGGAACTCTTCGCCGTCATCTCCCTGGCCGGTGTCGTCGTCGTGCTCGCCGTGTACGGCGAGAACGTCCAGACCGTGGCCCACGCACTGCTGCATCTGCGCTGGGGCTGGATGGTCGTGGGGCTGGGGCTCGCCTCCATGGACTGGGTTGGGGGCGGCGCCCGACTGTGGGTGGTCGCGCGGCACGTGCACCCCGGCGTCCGGTTGCGAGACATGGTCATCGCCGGCGGGATGAGCGCGTGGGCCGCGTATCTCACCCCGTTTCAGACGGGTGCCGGGCCCACGATGATGTGGGTCATGCGGCGCGGCGGGGTGCGCCTGCCCGAGGCCATGACCTCCACCTTCATGACCTTCGTGGCGACCGTGGCGTTCTTCGCCATCGCCGGCCCACTCGCCATCTACCTCGGCGCCGGAAAGTCGCTGGCGCAGCACAACGTCGTTCTTGGGATCACCTATTACGGCCTGTTCCGAACCAGTCTCACGATCTTCGGCGCGCTGGGCGTGCTGATGCTCATCGCGATGGTGTTCCCGGCGGGACTCCGCGATGGCGTTCATTGGCTCGCTGGCCGGCTGGAGCGCCGTAGCGCCCGCATCGCGGCGCGGATGGAGCAGTTGCGGGGCGGGATCGACCGCGCCCATGAGTGCCTCGTGGCGTTCGGGAGCCCGCGAGGGTGGCTGGCGCTGTTCTGGGCGGTCCTGTTGTCGGCGCCGTCGCACGCCAACAAGCTGCTGGCGGGGTACGTGGCGCTGCGCACGCTCGGCATCCCCGCGAACTTTGTCGACATCCTGCTGCTCCAGACCTTCATCACGTTTCTCCTCTACTTCGCGCCCACGCCGGGCTCGGCCGGGCTGGCGGAGTTCCTCTCGGCGGCGGTCATGCAGATCTACGTCGGGCCCTCGCAGCTGCCGACGTACGCCCTCGTCTGGCGCTTCATCAACAGCTACGCGACGGTGATCACCGGGTCGTTGCTGTTCTGGCACTGGCTGCGCCGGGGACTCGTCGGGCGTGAGGAGGCGGTGTCGGCGGAGGCCGACGGCGCTGCAGGGTGATGCCCGGACCCATCGCGTAAAGCGTGTTTCCTTGCGCGGTTACACGGCCAGGCGTAACTTCCGGCGCTGCCATTTCCGGCTGCAAGGGACTCCCCGAATGGCGTTGCTCGAACTCGGTGGCAAGAAGTTCACCATCCCGGTGGGCGAGGTGACGCTCGGGAGTGACGCGGACTGCGCCATCCTGCTCTCCGGGCCCGGGGTGCAGCCCCGGCACGCCCTGCTGCAAGGACAGGCCGACGGGCAAGTCGTGATCCGCAAGGCGGGCCCGGCCGCCGAGGTGCTGATCAACGGCGTGCGGCTCGGCGCCGAGCCCACACCGCTGTTGCACGGCGACAAGGTGGAGGTGGGCGGCCACGAGCTGACCTTCGTGGACGAGCGCCGCACCGGCAGCACGCAGTACGTAAAGGCGTTCTCGCTGCCGACGGGGGCCAGCCCCGGCAAGCCGGGGGGGGGTTCCAAGCCGGCTGCCATCGGCACCACGGGGGGACGGGTCGTGAGCCTCACCGACGGCCGCGAGTACGTGCTCACAGGATCGTCGCTCGTGTTCGGCCGTGAGGCGGGGTGCGACGTCGTGGTGTCTGGAAAGGACGTTTCACGCCGGCACGCGGAGATCATGCAGACGCCCAGGGGCTATGTCCTGGTCGATTCCAGCACCAACGGGACGTTCGTGAACGAGGAGCGAGTGCAGGGCCAGCGCCTCCTGGCCCGCGCCGACGTGCTCCGCCTCGGGGACGAGCAGTTCCGCTTCTACGCCGACGTCGCGGCGGCCGCAACGGCAGGTCCATCCCCTTTAGCGGGGCGGGCCGCTAGCGCGCCGCAGGCCGTCCCCCCTCCTCCTTCGATCCAAGCGGCGGGCGTTCCCCCTTCCGGCTCCGTGGTACCCCACCC
>JAEHDT010000078.1 GCA_016880225.1 Gemmatimonadota bacterium
CGGGATTTCCGCAGGCAGAAAAGCAGGCTCGCCGCGAGGCAGTTCCCGACCGCTGCGGCGATCAGGCGGGCGGCGTTCGGCCCGTCACCGGCCCCGAGCGGCGGCGGCTCATCCAGCGTGAGGGGCGGCACTCCGGGCAGACCGAACTCGGCCGTGAACGCGTAGTCGTGCAGCAGGTCGAGCGTGAGCGCGAAGCGGTCCTGTTCCATACGTCTCCCACGGGACGAGTTCACCGCCAATAACGTCGGCGCGCGTGGGGAACGCGTGAGGCGTGTTTGAAGGTCACTTCATGTCGCTGCATGATGATCTCTTGTAAGAGATTCTGGCATCGCCATAGCGCCCCGTGGCGATTTTGCGACCGAAGACACGGGAACGTCACAGGGGGAGGGCAACCATGGTGGTCGAACAGACGACGCGGTACGGCATCGGCACGGAAGTGAACCTGCCGTACGAGCGCGCCGTGCAGCGCACGCGCGAGGAGCTGGCCAAGGAGGGGTTCGGGGTGCTGACCGAGATCGACGTGGCGGCCACCCTTAAAAAGAAGCTGGACGTGGACTTCCCTCCCTACGTGATCCTCGGGGCCTGCAACCCCCCCCTCGCCCACCGGGCGTTGACCGCCGAGCGCGACATCGGCCTGCTGCTGCCGTGCAACGTGATCGTGTACGCTGCGGACGAGCCCGGCAAGAGCGTCGTGGCCGCCATGGACCCCATCGCCGCCCTGGAGCTCACCGGAAACGAGCAGGTGCGGAGCGTCGCGCAGGACGTCCGGGCCCGGCTCGAACGGGTGCTCGCGGGCGTTCGATGACGCGAACCGCGCGAACGGAGGGACCGATGTCGAACGTGACCACGAACTGCCCGTTTTGCGACACGCTGAATCGCGTCGATCTTGACCGGCTGGACGACGGACCGCGTTGTTCCGGGTGTCACCGGCCCCTCCACTTGGACCGTCCGCAATCGATCCCCGGCGAAGCGCTCGATCGCATCATCGCCGACGCCGAGGTGCCGCTCCTGGTCGACTTCTACGCGGATTGGTGCGGGCCGTGCCGCATGATGGCGCCCGTGCTGGACGAGCTCGCGCGCGAGCGGGCGGGCGAGGTGCTGGTGGGCAAGGTCGATACCGACCGCCACCCCTTTGCGGCCAGGCGCTTCGAGGTGCGCGGTATCCCGACGCTGATCCTGTTCTCGGGCGGCCGCGAGGTCGGGCGTCAGGTGGGAGCGGTGCCCCGGACGGCGCTCGACGCCCTCCTCGGGTCGGTAGGAGAGACGCTCAACCCTTCGCGCTGACGCCAGCGGTCGCGCGCCATCTCTTCAGCTTCGGCATCACATCCGCCAGGAGCGCCCGGGCCTGCGCCGCCGGCATGATCCCCTGCTTGGCCATGATGTCCACACAGCTGTCGATCATCTCCTGCATTGAAACGTCGGGGTCGGTGAACACCCCGTTCGAGAAGCAGTGGCGGCAGTAGTCGTTCACCCGGAAGCCCGCGACGTCGGTGCCGAAATCCTCCGGCTTGCCGAGCGGCATGCTGCAGCTCTGACAGAACGGTCCCTTGGGCTGTTGGCTTGACATGCTGCACCTCCTGATCGGTTCTTCGACGTTAGGCGGCGCTCGCCGGCCGGCCCCGGATAGCGTCGCGGACTTTGGCGGCGGTGGTCGGACTGACGAGCCGGAGCACGATATAGAACACGTATCCGACGGCCGCGAGCCACACGACCGTGATGGCGAGCCCGATGAGCGTCCCCAGAATGCCGAAGGCGAGCTTCAAGACCAGCCACACGACTACCGCCAGCACCGCGAAGCCGAGAATCTTCCGAATCATCGTTGCCTCCGATCTGTAGCCCGGCCGCAAGCTGGCGAGGTGTGCCTGAAGGCGTGCTGAGGCGGCCTTGAGCGGGTCTTCATCCCGGTCTCAAATCCCGTTCAGTGGCCGGTGGTTACGATGCGGCCGGGAGGTCACACCGGTATGTCCATCGACCGAAGGGAGCGCTGGCTCTCCGCGCTGATCATCGTCCTCGCGCTTCCCGCGCACTTGATCGGCCTGTTCGTGCCCTCGATCTACCGCGACCCGGCGGTCCTGCTGCCTCAGAACCTGGGGACGGACCTCGTCACCCTGTGCGTCGCCGTCCCGCTGCTCGCCGTCACGACGATGGCGCTCGGAAAGGGCTCCGCCCGGGCCCGGCTGCTCTGGTTGGGCGCGCTCGGATACCTGGCGTATGCGTACGGCATGTACGCCCTCGGCGTCCGGTGGAACGAGCTGTTCCTCTTGTACGTCGCCCTGTTCGGGCTGGCGCTGTTCGCCCTGGTCATCGGGCTCGTGGGAACGGACGCTGCGCGGGTGCGCGCCAGCCTCGCCGGGCGGGTGCCGAGCCGTGCGGTGGCCGGGTACCTCATGCTCGTCGCGGTGATGGTGACGGCGCTGTGGCTCGCTGAGGAGCTGCGCGCGCTGGCGGGCGGCGTGGTGCCCCCGTCCGTGGTCCAGCTCGAGACGCCGACGAACATCGTTCATGTGTTCGATCTGGGCGTCGTGCTGCCGGCGATGGTGGTCGCGGCCGTGATGCTGCTGCGCGACTGGCCGTGGGGGTACGTGCTGGCCGGGCTGCTGCTCGTGAAGGCCACGACGATCGGTCTGTGGGTGGTGGTGATGATCTGGCTCAGCGCGCGCCAGGGGTTCGCAACCCCCGCGGCATACACGGCGTTCTTCGTCTTGCTCACGGCCGTGGGAGGCGTGCTGGCATGGCGCTTCACGGCCGCGCCCGCAGGGAGACCGCAATGGCAACTGTCGCCACACCCCAGGCCGTAGCCGCCGCCGCCGGCGCCAGGCTCATCGACCGGTTCATGCCGCAGGCGGACGTGACCGAGCGTCACGAAACGCTCGTGCGCGCGCCCGCGGAGGTCGTGTTCGACACCGCGCAGAAGTTCGACCTCCAGTCGATCCCCATCATTCGCGCCATCTTCTGGTTGCGTGCCAAAATCCTGCGCGCCGCACCGCCACCGCCGCGCTTGTTTGCAGAGGGGTTGGTGGCGGAGACCACCGCGATCGGGTGGGGCGTCCTGGCCCTGCGCCCGGGGCGCGAGCTCGTGGCAGGGTCGGTCACTCAGCCGTGGAAGGGGAACGTCGTGTTCACACCCGTCGCGCCGGATCGCTTTGCCGCGTTCTCCCAGCCCGACCGGGTCAAGATCGTCTGGACGCTCGAGGCCGAGCCGATCGGCCCGGCGTTGACCCGATTCCGCACGGAGACGCGCGTGGTTGCGACCGACGAGGCCGGGCGGAAGCACTTCCGGCGCTACTGGCGCTTGTTCGGGGCGGGCATCGTGCTGATCCGCTGGCTGTTGCTCCCGGCGCTGCGTCGGGAGGCGGAGGGTCGCCGGCCGCACGCGAGATCGGTGCGGGCCGACCCCGGCGAGCGCACCCGGGAGCTTCCGGGCGACGATCTCATCGCGGCTCCGCTCGGTGTGGTGACGCACGCGATAACGATTCGCCGCCCTCCCCACGACGTGTGGCCGTGGCTCGCCCAGATGGGCGCGGGACGGGCGGGCTGGTACAGCTACGACTTCATCGACAATGGCCGGCAGCCGAGCGCCGAGCGCATCCGGCCCGAGTTGCAGAGCATCGCGGTCGGCGCGTTGTTCCCGGCACTTCCTGGCGCGACCGATGCGTTCCACGTGCTGCAGTACGAGCCGGACCACTCGCTCGTGCTCGGCTGGGCGCCACGGCCGCGTGGCGCGCCCGTGACGACCTGGGCACTGGTGCTGGAAGAGCCGGAGCCTGGCTGCACCCGTCTCATCGAGCGGGGACGGGTGGGCAGCCCCTACCGCCCGTACGGCCTGCCGCAGTGGTTCGCGCAGCGCCTCGCTCCGCTGGCCCACGCCGTGATGGTGCGGAAGCACATGCTCGGCATCGCGCGGCGGGCGGAAGCGCCCGCCGTTCTGCCTGCGCGGTGAGCAGGGCATTCTCACGCCATGATCGGGAGAGATCGGTATGTCGGACGAGACGCCGGGCCGCCGGTGCGACGCCGCCTCCTGGCTCGCCGCCCGTTGGTCACGTACTTCGCGCTCGCCTATCTGTTGTCGTGGGCGGTCGAGCTGCCCCTCGCCGCCTCGGCGCAGGGATGGACCACGTGGTCCTTTCCTTATTGGCTGCACTATCTCGCCGGGTACGGCCCGCTGCTCGCGGCTCTCGTCACGACCCGGGCGACCGAGGGCACGTCGGGCGTGCGGGACCTGCTGGCGCGAATGGTCCGGTGGCGCGTCCGGCCGATCTGGTGGATCGCCGCCCTCTCGCCGCTATTCCTCTACGCAGTCACCGCGGTCGCCCTGCGCCTCACGCGTGGAACGTGGACGGACGTCGGTCTGCTCGGCCGCATCAACTATCTGCCCGACCTCGGGTTCGGCGCGCTCGTGTTCTGGATGCTGACGTACGGCATTGGCGAAGAGACCGGCTGGCGCGGCTTCGCGCTCCCCCGGCTGCAGCAGGGTAGGAGCGCGCTGTCGGCGAGTCTGATCCTGGCGGCGTTCTGGATCGGCTGGCATCTGCCGACGTTTCTCTATCTGCCGACCTACGTAAAGCTGGGGCTTGCCGTCCTGCCCGGGTTCGCGCTCGGCATCGTGGCGGGCGCCATTGTCTTCACGTGGCTCTACAACAGCTCGGGCGGCAGCATTCTCATGGTGGCGCTGGGGCACGCCGCGCTCAACTACGTCACGGGCTCGCCCCTCGGCGACCAGACGGTCGCCGCGGCGATCAGCACGGCGATCATGGTCTGGGCCGTAGTCGTGATCTTCGTCTGGAAGGTCGCTACGCTCTCGGTCGCGCCGAAGCAGGTGAGCTGAACCTGGTCTAGCGGCCCCCGCGATACCGCTCCCGCTCTTCCCGCGGCAGGATCAAGGCTCGAGCCACCGCGGTGGCGTCCACGGCGATCAACAGGCCTTCCCGCGGCAGCGTCTGCACGCCTACCACCGTCCCGGCCGGGGGGTTCCGCTGCGGGAAGAAGTCGGGGGCTGCGGCGCGGATCAAGTCCAGGTCGCCCGGCTTCGCGTTGACGACGTAGATGGTGAGCTTGGCGACGTCCTCAGGCGCGACGCCGGCGATGCGCAATACGGTCGCGAGATTGGCGAATGCCTGCGCTGCCTGCGCGCGCAGGTCCCCGGGACCCACGAGCCGGCCCGTCGAATCCAGCGCCACCTCCCCTGAGACGTACACCGTCGGCCCCACCTTCACGGCGTGCGTGAAGCCCGGGAGGGCGGCGAGCGTGCCGGGGTTGATGTAGCGGGCGTTGACCGGATCCGGCCCCTGCCGGATGGAGCCTGGCGTCGGGGCGACGCAGCCCGCGAGCACTAGGATGATCGCGGGACCGAGCAGGGGGATCCGCATGCCATACTCCTCTGGATGTGGGTGGTCGGACGTTCGGGCCATCTGTATACGCCGCCGAACGGCGGGAAGTTCACGTGCTCAGCCCGAGGGCACGCCTCAGCAGATGCGCGGCAGCTGGTCCCCGGGCAGCATATCCACCACGCGGGTGCCGCCGATGGCCGTCTCGAGCACGACCATGCCGGGGTGGGTGTCCACCACGCGGCCGATGCGGGCGGCGTCGCGCCCCAGCGGGTGAGCGCGCAGCGCTGCGAGGCACGGCTCGGCGAGCGGCTCGGGAACGAACGCCAGCAGCACGCCCTCGTTGGCGACGTACAGCGGGTCGAAGCCGAGCATCTCGCACGCCGCCGCGACGGCGGGCGGGATGGGAATATGCGGCTCGACGAGCGCGATGCCGACGCCCGACGCCGCCGCGATCTCGTTCAACGCGCTGGCCACACCGCCTCGAGTCGGGTCGCGCAAGGTGTGCACATCGGGCCCGGCGGCGGCGCGCAGCCGCTCGACCAGCGGGTACAGGATGGCGGAGTCGCTCTCGATCTCCGCCTCGAACGCGAGGCCCTCCCGCGCCGTCATGATCGCGATCCCGTGCCGGCCGAGCGGACCGGAGACGAGGACGGCGTCGCCGGGCCGGGCCCGGGCCGGGCCCGGGGTGAAGTCTGGGGCCATGAGCCCGATGCCCGTCGTGTTGATGAAGACGCCGTCCGCCTTGCCGCGCTCCACGACCTTGGTGTCACCAGTGATGAGCAGCACCCCGGCCGCGCGGGCCGCCTCGCCCATGGCGCTCACCACGCGGTCGAGCACGTCGAACGGCAGCCCCTCTTCCAGCACGAAACCCGCGGACAGGTACACCGGCCGGGCACCCATCATCGCCAGGTCGTTCACCGTGCCGTGCACCGCGAGCGAGCCGATGTTGCCGCCGGGAAACTCGAGTGGGTTGACCACGAAGGTGTCGGTCGAGATCGCGACCTCCTGGCCGTTCACGTCCACCACGGCCGCGTCGCCGAGCTGCGCCAAGACATCGTTCGTGAAGTGCGGCAGGAAGCGCGCCTTCAAGAGCCCGGCGCTCATCTTGCCGCCGGAGCCGTGGCCGAGCTGCACGCGGTCGTCCGTAGCGATCGGGGTGGGGCAGATCAGCGTGCTCATACGTCCGCCGGCGCGGCCGTGCGGAACCGGCCGTAGTTGTAGTACGCGGCGCAGGCGCCCTCCGACGAGACCATGGGTGCGCCCAGGGGGCGCTCCGGTGTGCACTCCTTGCCGAACGCGGCGCACTGGAACGGCTTGAGCAGGCCGCGCAGCACCTCGCCGGCGCGGCACGCCGTCGGCTCCTCGGTGCGGATCTGCTCGAGCGCGAACCGCCGCTCGGCGTCGAACTCGGCGAACTCCTCGCGCAGGCCCAGACCGCTCCTCGGGATCTCGCCGATGCCGCGCCACTTCCGGTCGACCAGCTCGAACACGCGCGAGACGAGCTCCTGCGCCGGCTGGTTGCCTTCCCGGCGCACCGAGCGCACGTACTGATTCTCCACCTCGTGACGCCCTTCCTCGAGCTGACGCACCGTCATCAGCATCCCCTCCAGGATGTCGAGGGGCTCGAAACCGGTCACGACGATCGGCACGCGGTACTTGGCGGCGATCGGCTCGTACTCGGTCCAGCCCATGATGGTGCACACGTGCCCCGCGGCGAGGAACCCCTGCACGCGGTTGTCGGGGGCGTCGAGGATCGCCGTCATGGCGGGGGGCACCGTGACGTGGGAGACGAGAATGCTGAAGTTCCTGACGCCGAGCTCCTTGGCGCGCCACACCGCCATGGCGTTGGCGGGCGCCGTCGTCTCGAACCCGACGGCGAAGAACACCACCTGCTTGTCGGGGTGCTTGCCCGCCAGATCGAGCGCGTCGAGCGGCGAATAGACCACCCGCACGGCGCCGCCCTTGGCGCGGATGTGAAACAGGTCGCAGTCGCTCCCCGGCACCCGCAGCATGTCGCCGAACGACGTGAAGATCACGTCGGGCCGCGCCGCCAGGGCCAGCGCCTTGTCGATCTGCTCGAGCGGCGTGACGCACACGGGGCAACCGGGACCGTGGATCATTTCCACGGCGCCGCCGATGAGCTCGTCGAGCCCCTGCTTCACGATCGTGTGCGTCTGCCCGCCGCACACCTCCATGAGCACCCAACGCCGCGTGGCGGTCGCGCGGATCTGCTCGATGACGCCCCGGGCCACGGCCCCGTCGCGGTACTCGGTCAGGTACTTCATACGCCCTCCGCCCGGTCGGCCACGTCCTTCATCCACTCGAGCTCGTCGAGCTGGCTCATCTCGCGCAGCACTTCGTAGGTGCGCCGCGCTTCCGCCTCGTCCACCTTGGAGATCGCGAAGCCGACGTGGATCACGGCATAGTCGCCTACTTTCACGTCGTTCGCCACGTAGGCGAGGCACACCTCGCGGCGTACGCCGCCGAAATCCACCACTCCCATCGGGAGGCCTTGCGTCTCGTGCATCTCGACGATGCGTGCGGGGATGCCCAGGCACATATCAGGTTGCTCCTTGCGGTTGCAGCTGGCTCCTCACGTGTTCACCCACGAGTATGGCGGCCGGGTAGAGCACCTCCTCCTCCAGCTGGGCGTGCAGCCGCAGCTCGTCGGCGAATTCCGCCCACTCGAGCCGGCCATCGGCGATGGCGGCGCGCTCGAGCTCGGTCAACGCGCCGACGATGGCGCGGTGTTCCTCCAGCATCAGCGGCAGCTCCTCTTTCACGCGGGCCACCAAGGGCAGGATGTCGCCCATGTCCGGGGTGACCGCTCCCTGCGCGAGACGGGGCAACAGCGCGAGCGGCGGGATGGCGTATTCGTCTTCGCGCAGGAAATGCGGATGCATGATCTTCGCGACGGTGCGCGCGGCCTCGCCGGTGCGCCCCGGCTCACGGGTTGCGGCGGCGAGACGGGCATGCAGCCGCTGGTGCTCGATACGCAGGGACTCCGGGATGCGTGTCATCGGCTCCTCATTTCACGTCCTCACAGCCCGCGCTCGCGGCGGAGCACGGCGGCGGCCACCGCCGCCTGGCCGAAGCTGACGGCGCCGTCGTTCGGACCGAGCCGCCGGGGGACGAGTACCCGCAGGCCGCGGGCTTCGAGCCGGGTGCGGGCCGCGACGAACAAGCGGGCGTTCTGGAAGCAGCCGCCCGCGAGCGCCACCGTGCGGACGCCGGCATCGGCGGCGACGAGCATCACGAGCTCCTCCGTGGCCGCCGCGACGCTCTCGTGGAACGCGGCTGCGAGGTCGGCGACCGGCGTTCCGGCGGCAAGCCGCTCGCCGAGCGCCGTGAGCAGGGGCACCGGATCCAAGGCCCAACCGCCAACGCCGTCTCCGGCGACCGGGAACGGGAGGGGTTGGGCGGCGCGGCTGCCCGCCAGCGCCTCGAGCTCCATCGCCGCCTGCCCCTCGTAGCGGGCCACGCGGCGCACGCCGAGCACGGCAGCGGCGGCGTCGAACAACCGGCCCATCGAAGACGCGAGCGGCGCATTCAGGCCTTGCGCGATCTGCCGGCCCGCCACGTCGCGCTCCGCGTCGCGCACGCCGTCGAAGGCGCGCGCGAAGTGCGGGGCCGCGTCCGGCGCGAGTGACAGGTAGCCGAGCGCCGCGCGCCACGGCGTCCGCACGGCGAGATCGCCGCCCGGGAGCGGCGCGTAGCGCAGCTGTCCCGCCCGCCGGTACCCCGCGAGATCGGCCACGAGGATCTCCGCCCCCCACACGCGTCCGTCGTCGCCGTATCCCGTGCCGTCGTACGCCACGCCGGCTGCGGGCTCCGTGACGCCGTGCTCCGCGAGCACCGCCGCGACGTGGGCGTGGTGATGCTGGACCGGAATGATCCGCTCCAGTCCGAGCTCGGCGGCGACGCGGGTGGACAAGTAGCCGGGGTGGAGGTCGCGCACCACCACTTGTGGCGCGACGCGGAACAGCCGCTCGTAGGCGGCGAGCGTGATCCGAAAGTGCTCGAGCGTCTCGAGGTTCTCGAGATCGCCGATGTGCTGGCTCACGTAGCCGCGGCTGCCGTGTACCAGCGTGAAGGTGTTCTTCAGGTGCGGTCCCACCGCCACCAGCGGCTGCGGGCTCTCGAATGGGAGGTCCACCGGGAGCGGGGCGTAGCCGCGCGCCCGGCGCAGGAAGACGGCCGCGTCCCCGGCCATCCGGATCACCGAGTCGTCGTAGCGCGACACGATGTCCCGATCGTGCAGCAGGAACGCGTCGGCGATGGGGGCGAGCCGCCGCCGCGCATCGGCGTTGTCGGTGGCGATCGGCTCGTCGCTCAGGTTGCCGCTCGTCATCACCAGCGGGCGGCGCACCCGGTCGAGCAGCAGGTGATGCAGCGGCGTGTAGGCGAGCATCACCCCGACGGTGTCGAGCCCGGGGGCCACTGAGGGCGCCACCCCAGGCTGGCGCCCGGGGTCAGTGATGCGCCTGAGCAGCACGATGGGCCGTTCTGCCGACTGAAGGAACAGGGCCTCCGCCGGACTCACCTGCACGAGCTCTCGCGCGGCGCCGAGCGTGCGCACCATCACGGCGAGCGGCTTCGTGTCGCGGTGCTTCCGGGCGCGGAGCCGCTGCACGGCGGCCTCGTTGGTCGCGTCCACGGCGAGGTGGAAGCCGCCAAGCCCTCGGATGGCGACGATGTGTCCCGCCGCAAGCAGCTCCGCGGCGGCCGTGATCGAATCGGCACCCCCGCTGACCCCGGGCGCGAGCCCGGGGTGGGAGGGATCCTCCAGCCACACCCGCGGCCCGCACGCCGGGCAGGAATTCGTTTCCGAGTGATAGCGGCGGTCACCCGGCGAGCGGTACTCGCTCAGGCAGGCGGGGCACTGCGTGAACGCCCGCATGCTGGTGCGCTCCCGGTCGTACGGCATCGCGTCGATGACGGTGAAGCGGGGGCCGCAATCGGTGCACGTGATGAACGGATAGCGGTACCGGCGGTTCGCGGGATCGAACAGCTCGGCCTCGCACGCCGCGCACAGGGCGACGTCGGGAGAGACTGGTTGACGCCGGGTTGGATCGTCCCGGCTCTCGAGGATGCGGAACGTCTCCAGTCCGGCGGGCGCGAGCGGCTCGACGCTGAGCCCCTCGATCCGGGCGAGCGGGGGCGCCTCGGCGCGGAGCGCGTGGGCGAACGCCGCGATCCGCTCGCGCGACCCCTCGACCTGGATCTGCACGTCACCCGCCGCGTTCAGCACCCAGCCGCCCAGTCCGTGCCGCAGCGCGAGACGGTGCACGAACGGGCGGAAGCCCACCCCCTGTACGACGCCGGTCACGCGGACGCGGGCGGCGGTGAGCGCGGAAGGCGCGGCGGTCGAGCTCACGCGGCCGAGCGGCGGCGCACCTGAGCCCGCAGGAAGGCGTACCACTCCTGCATTCCCTCGGGCTGGAGCGCCGACGTGAAGAGGAATTCCAGATCGGGATTCACGCCGCGGGCGCAGGCCACGGCCCGGTCCACGTCGAAGGGGACGTGGGGCAGGAGATCCATCTTGGACAGCACCGCGTAGCGCGCCTTCTCGAACATCTTCGGGTACTTGGCCGGCTTGTCCTCGCCCTCGGTGACCGAGAACAGGACGACCTTCGCGTCCTCGCCCAGGTCCCAGCTCGCGGGGCAGACGAGGTTGCCCACGTTCTCGATGAAGAGGAGGCGGGTGCGGTCCAGGTCGATCGCGTCGAGTGCGGTCGCCACCTGGCGTGCATCCAGGTGGCAGGCGCCGTTCGTCACCACGGCCTGCACCAGGCGGTCGGTGTGGCGCGCCAGCCGGTCGGCGTCGTTCTGCGTCTGCACGTCGCCCGTGACCACCGCGACGGCGAGTTCCTCGCCCAGATCGGCGAGGGTGCGCTCCAGCAGCATCGTCTTCCCGGAGCCTGGAGAAGACACGAGGTTGTAGGTGAGCACGCCCGCCTCGCCCAGCCGGCGGCGCACTTGGGCGGCGAGCTCGTCGTTCCTCGCGAGCACGCGCTCCCGGACTTCAATCGTCCGGACGGCCATCGTCCACCTCCAGATAGGCTACGCGCAGCACGTCCCCCGGCAGGCGCGTGATCTCCGGCTTGGCGCCGGCGAAGGGCGGCGCGGCCAGCACGGCTTCCAAGCAGAACGCGAGGCTCGAGATCTCGACCCCCGCGTCGTCGCCCACCTCCACCCCCACGCTCGCCACGCTGGCCGCGCCGCCCGGACCCGCCCGCTCCTCAACGATGCGGCAGATCTCGAGCGC
>JAEHDT010000079.1 GCA_016880225.1 Gemmatimonadota bacterium
GGGGGATGGCGCGGGCGGGAGCGCCGCGTTCGGCGAGTTCCAGGTCGAGTGGTCGGCCGGGGCCGCGCCGGCTCGCGTGGGGCGCAGCGACTGGACGACGTGGATCGAGGGTGGCGGCTGGGAAGTGCGGTCGCCCCGCGCCGGTGACCGGCTGGTGCCGCTCGGCGGAATCGGGCGGCGGCCGTTGCGTCGCCTGTTGATGGAAGCACGCGTGCCGCGCGGCGACCGGGAGGGGTATCCGGTGCTGGCACGCGGCGAAACCATTCTGTGGGTCCCCGGGGTCTGCCGCAGCGCTGCCGATCTCCCGCGGCCCGGAACCCCTGCGGTGCGGGTGCATGTTACCAAGCACGGCGAGCCTCAAGCAGACCGGCGGGCGTGAGCTCAAGCGGATCGTCTTCGACGAGGAGACGATCGCGCGCCGGGTGCGCGAGCTTGGCCAGGAGATCACCAACGCCTACTCCGACGGTGAACTCCTCGTGCTCGGGCTCCTGAAGGGGAGCTTCATCTTCCTGAGCGATCTGGTGCGCCGCATCGAGCGGCCGCTGCAGGTGGACTTCCTGGTGGCGGCGAGCTACGGCGCCGCGACGATCTCGAGCGGCAATGTCCGGCTGCTGTACGATCCGGAGACGGAGCTGCGGGGTAAGCACATCTTGTTGGTGGAGGACATCGTGGATACCGGGAAGACGCTCAACCGGCTGGTGACGTTGCTGCGCGAGCGCGCCCCGCGGAGCCTGGAGATCTGTGCGCTGCTTCACAAGCACGTGGCCGAGCATCTCGAGCTGGAGCCGGCGTTCGTCGGGTTCGACGCCCCGCAGGTGTTCCTCGTGGGGTACGGGCTCGATCACGCCGAGAACTTCCGCCATCTGCCCTGCGTGGCGAGCCTGACCTGATGCCCAACCGCGTCCCGCCGCCGCGCGAGTTCAGCTGGACCCGGACGCTCCGGACGCTCTCGTTCTGGGCGCTCCTCATCGTGGGCTCCATCGCGCTCGTGCAGTTCGCCTCGAGCCGGCGCCAGGAGGCGGTGGAGATCTCCTTCAGCCAGTTCACCGAGCAGCTCGACCGGATGAACCTCGACACCGTCGAGATTACCGAGCGGGCGCAGGTGAAAGGGGCCTTCAAGACCCCCGTGACTGTCCAGGGGCGCACGGCCCGGCACTTCACGACGCTACTGCCGTTCGAGTCGAACGACACGTGGGTCGCCACGCTGCGCCAGCGCGGCGTGGAGGTCCGGGCCCACGAGGAGAAGCAGTCCTTCGGCGTGTTCCTGTTCGGGTTCCTCCCGTACCTCCTGATCTTCGGCCTGCTGATCTTCATGCTGCGCCAGATGCAGCAGGGCGGGAACCGCGCCTTCGCGTTCGGCAAATCGAAAGCCAAGCTGCTCGCCGGCGACACGCCCAAGGTCACGTTCGCGGACGTCGCGGGCGCGGACGAGGCGAAGCAGGAGCTCGAGGAGATCATCGACTTCCTGAAGGACCCCCAGAAGTTCCAGCGGCTGGGCGGGCGGCTCCCCAAGGGCGCCCTGCTGGTCGGCCCGCCGGGCACGGGGAAGACGCTGCTCGCCAAGGCCGTGGCCGGGGAAGCGGGCCGGCCGTTCTTCTCGATGTCGGGCTCGGATTTCGTCGAGATGTTCGTGGGCGTGGGGGCGTCGCGCGTGCGCGATCTGTTCGAGCAGGGCAAGGCGCACGCGCCGTGCATCATCTTCATCGACGAGATCGACGCCGTGGGGCGGCACCGCGGGGCGGGGCTCGGCGGCGGCCACGACGAGCGCGAGCAGACGCTCAACCAGCTGCTCGTGGAAATGGACGGCTTCGAGTCGAACGACGGCGTGATCCTGCTCGCCGCCACCAACCGGCCCGACATCCTGGACCCCGCGCTGCTGCGTCCGGGGCGCTTCGACCGCCAGATCGTGGTGGACATGCCCGACGTGAAGGGGCGGGAGCAGATCCTGCGCGTGCATACGCGCAAGATCCCGCTGGGCGGCAACGTCGACCTCGAGCGGATCGCGCGGGGCACGCCCGGCCTGGCCGGCGCCGAGCTCGCCAACGTGGTGAACGAGTCCGCACTGCTCGCCGCCCGCCGCAACAAGGCGGTGGTGGAGATGCAGGATCTCGAGGACGCCAAGGACAAGGTGATGCTCGGCCTCGAGCGTCGCAGCCGCGTCCTGTCGGACGAGGAGCGCCGCCTCATCGCGTATCACGAGGCGGGGCACGCCCTCGTGTCGCTCACCCTCCCGGGCTCGGATCCCCTGCACAAGGTCACGATCATTCCGCGCGGCCGGGCGCTCGGCATCACGGCCTATCTGCCCGAGGAAGAGCTGCACAAGTACACCAAGCAGTCGATCCAGGCGCGGCTCGCCATGGCCTACGGCGGACGGGTCGCCGAGGAGCTGGTGTTCGGGCCGGAGAAGGTCACGACCGGGGCGGCGCAGGACATCCAGCACGCCACCGACGTCGCCCGCCGCATGGTGACGCAGTACGGCATGAGCGACACGATCGGTCCGATCGCCGTGGGCGACCGCGAGGCCGAGATCTTCCTGGGCCGCGAGGTGGTGCAGCGGCGCGAGATCTCCGAGCGCACCGCCGAGCTGGTGGACACCGAGGTGAAGCGCATCCTGAACGACGCGGTCGAACGCGCCAGGACCGTGCTGACCGAGCGGCGCGACGCGCTGGACCGTCTCGCGGCGGCGCTGCTCGAGCGCGAGACGCTCGACCGCGAGGAGGTCGAGCTGGTGGTGGCGGGCAAGCCGCTGCCGCCGGTGCCGCCCCCGCCGCCCGCGCCCGCGGCGCCGTCCGCCGAGGGCACTCCGCGAGAGAAAGCGCCCGCGCGCGGCCCCGTCCTGGGGAGCCCGCCCCCCGAGCCCGCCGGAGCGTGAAGCTCACCGCGCTCGCCGCGCACACCCCCGAAGCGGTGCGCGCGGCGCTCGCGGCCCGCGGCTGGGACGCCCAGCCTGCCTGGTTCGCCGCCTGCGGCGTGCAGTCCCTCGTCGTCCTCCTCGAAGACATCGCCGAATCGGAGCGGGAAGCGCTGGTGCGGTGGTCGGCCAAGGCCGGCGCCGACGTGCTCACCGGCGACGGCTGGGCGCTGGTGAGCGCCGCGGCGAGCCGGCTGGCGCCGCTGGCGCGTCCCGACCGGCTGCCGCCGGGGCTCGAAGCGGTGGCGCCCGAGCTGGGTCGCTTCCTCGCGAGCTACGCCGACCCGCCGCGCCGCTGGGAGATCGCCGCCGGCGCGCTCGCGCTCGATCACCCGGTGCTCATCGGCGTCGTGAACGTGACGCCGGATTCGTTCTCGGACGGCGGACGGTTCGCCACGCTCGACCGTGCGGTCGCGCAGGCGGAGCGCCTGGTGGCGGACGGTTGCGAGCTGCTGGACGTGGGCGGCGAATCCACGCGGCCCGGGGCGGCCGCCGTGTCCGAGGCGGACGAGATCGCACGCGTCGCGCCGGTGATCGAGCAGCTCGCGCGGCGGGGGTTGGGGCCCGTGTCGGTGGACACGCGCAAGGCCGCCGTAGCGCGGGCGGCGCTCGCCGCCGGCGCCGCGGTGGTGAACGACGTTTCGGGACTGTCGTTCGATGCCGCGCTCGCCCGCGTGGCGGGGGACGCCGGCGCGGGGATGATCGTGATGCACATGCGGGGCACGCCGGACACGATGGACTCGCTCGCGGTATACCGTCACGTCGCGGCGGAGGTGGCGGCCGAGCTGGGGACGGCGGTCGCCCGGGCGGAGGCGGGGGGAGTGGCGCGGGAGCGCATCGTCGTGGACCCGGGGTTCGGGTTCGCGAAGACGCCGGAGCAGAACTTCCGGCTGCTCGACGAGCTGGCCACGATCGCCGGCTTGGGCTATCCTGTAGCGGTGGGGCCGTCCCGCAAGCGTTTCCTCGGGGCCGCCACGGGGCGGCCGGTGGACGATCGCGACCGCGCGACGGCGGTGGCGTGCGCGCTCGCGTGGGAGCGGGGGGCGCGCCTGTTCCGGGTCCACGACCCTGGCCTAGCGCGTGAAGCGCTGCGGCTGGCCGACGCGACGACGAGCGCACGGTGAACCTCGAAGCGTATCAGTTCCTGATCCCGCGACTGTGGCCGGATGTGGTCGAGATCCTGCTCGTCGCGTTCGTCATCTATCGCTTCCTCTTGTTCCTGGTGGGGACGCGCGCGATGCAGATCGTCGTGGGCGTGATGATCCTGTCGATCGCCTACTTCCTGTCGCTGCTCGCGAAGTTCACCATGATCAGCACGCTGCTCGCGTACATGTTCACGTTCGGCGCGTTCGCGGCGGTGGTCGTGTTCCAGCCCGAGCTGCGGAACGCCCTGGCCCGGCTGGGCCAGTCGCGCTTCATGCGGCGCTTCTCCCAGAGCGAGCGCCAGTCGGTGGCGGAGGAGATCGCCGAGGCGATGGACCGGCTGTCGCGGGCCGGCACCGGCGCAATCATCGCCGTGGAAGGCGACATCGGGCTGGAAGAGTTCATCTCGTCCGGCGTGCCGATGGAGGCGAAGGTGTCCGCCGACCTGCTGACGACGATCTTCACGCCCTACTCCCCGCTGCACGACGGCGCCGTGTTGGTGCGCGGCGACCGGATCATCGGCGCGGGCTGCGTGCTGCCCCTCACCCAGTTCAAGGTCGCCGACAAGTCGCTCGGCACCCGGCACCGCGCGGCTCTCGGGCTTTCCGAGGAGACCGATGCCACCGTCCTGGTCGTGTCGGAGGAGACATCGACCATCTCGGTGGCGAGTCACGGACTCTTGCACCGTCACCTCACGGCGCCCCAGGTGCGCGATCTTCTCTCCGGGGCGATCTCGCACCTCGAAGGCGGGGAACGAGTTACCACCCCCGCCGACTGACCCCCCGATTGTTTCAGGGTGGGCCTCCGGCTAACTTTTGCGGTTATGAATTTTGCGAGCCTGCCAGAGCGGCTGGCCCACGTACGGGCCGAGATCGCTCGGCGGCAGGCGGCCGCGGGACGCCGCGAGCCCGTGACGATCGTCGCGGTCACGAAAGGGTTCGGGCCGGACGCGGTGGCGGCGGCGCTGGCGGCCGGCCTCGTCGACCTGGGGGAGAACCGGGTGCAGGAGGCGTTGGAGAAGCTCGACACCCCCGCCGGACGGCGGGCGACGTGGCACCTGATCGGGCACCTGCAGCGCAACAAGGCGAAGCACGTCCCGGGGCGGTTCGCGCTCGTGCACTCGCTCGACTCGAGCGCGCTCGCCGAAGAGCTCGACCGGCGGGCGGGTGCGTGCGGCGTGCGGCAGCGCGTGCTGCTGCAGGTGAACGTGGCGGGCGAGGCGCAGAAGAGCGGCTGCACGCCGGCGGAAGCGCCGGCCCTGGCGCGCCGCGTGACGGCGTTGCCGCAGCTCGCGCTCGAGGGGTTGATGACGATCGCGCCGTTCACGGATGATCCGGACGTGCCGCGGCGCACCTTTCGCGGGTTGCGCGTGTTGCGCGACGCGCTGCAGGAGGAGGGTCTATGGCTGCCGACGCTCTCGATGGGGATGTCCGCCGACTACGGCATAGCGGTCGAGGAGGGGGCAACGGTGATCCGCTTGGGTACCGTCCTGTTCGGGGCGAGGGGGACGCCGCAGCAGGCGGGGGCGACGTGAGCGGGGACGCCTTCCACCTCACGCCGCTCGACGTGCGCAAGCAGGAATTCCGCCGCAGCCTGCGGGGTTACGAGCCGGTCGGCGTCGAGGACTTCCGCGGGCGCGTCGCCGACGAGCTGGAGCGCATCCTGCGCGAGAAGTCGGTGCTCGAGGAACGCCTGTCGGCGCTGGGCGAGCAGCTGCGCGCGTACCGCGAGCGGGAGCGCGCCATGAACGAGGCGCTCGTGGCGGCGCAGCAGCTGCGCGAGGCGACGCGCACGGCGGCCGAGCGGGAGGCGCAGGTGATCGTGCGCGAGGCCGAGGCGGAGGGGCGGCGCCTGCTCGAGGAGGCCCGGGCCGCGCAGGGCGAGGTGCAGCGGCAGAGCGCGGACGTGCAGCGCCAGTTCCAGGCCTACGTCGCCGGATTCCGTGCCCTGCTCGAGCGCCAGCTCGCGGAGCTGCGCGCATTGGACGGCCAGCAGGGCGGATGATCGAGGCCGCGGTCCGCGCCGTGCGGGCGCGGACGACGCTCGTTCCCGACGTCGCCATCATTCTCGGGACCGGGCTCGGTGGACTGGCGGAGGAGGTGGCCGTGGAGGCGCGGATCCCCTACGGCGAGATCCCGGGTTTTCCCCTCTCCACGGTGGAGAGCCATGCGGGCCAGCTGCTCGCGGGGACGCTCGCCGGGCGCCGTCTGGTCGCGATGCAGGGCCGGTTCCACTGCTACGAGGGCTACACCCCGCAGCAGATCGCTTTCCCCGTGCGGGTGCTGGCGCGGCTCGGCGCGCGGACGCTGGTGGTGTCGAATGCGTGCGGCGGGATGCATCCGCTGTGGAGTCCTGGCGACTTGATGCTCATCGCGGACCACATCAACCTGCTGGGCGGCAACCCGTTGGTGGGACCGAACGACGACAGCCTCGGCCCGCGGTTCCCCGACATGTCGGCCCCGTACGACGCCGGCCTGCGGGCCCTGGCGCGCGAGGTGGCGCTGGAGCGGGGCATGACGCTGCGCGAAGGCGTGTACGTCGCCGTCGCCGGACCGAACCTCGAGACCCGGGCGGAATACCGCATGCTGCGAACCCTCGGGGCCGACGTGGTCGGCATGAGCACCGTGCCCGAGGTCATCACCGCGGTGCACATGGGACTGCGGGTGCTCGGTGTCTCGATCATCACCGACCAGTGCCTTCCCGACGCGCTCGCGCCCGCCTCGCTCGAGCGGATCATCGCGGTGGCGCGTGAGGCCGAGCCCCGGCTCACCGCCCTCGTGCGCGGCGTGCTGGAGCGCCTCAACTGATGGCCTTTCCTCCGTTCGACGCGAAGCTCTCGGCGGACGGCCTCGAGAAGCAGCTGCTCGCGGCGTGGAAGCACGAGCGCCTGTTCCAGCGGACGCAGGACGCCGCCCGCTACGGGCCGCCCTTCGTGTTCTTCGAGGGCCCGCCGACGGCCAACGGGCGTCCGGGCATCCATCACGTGTTCGCCCGCACCATCAAGGACATGGTGTGCCGCTACCACACGATGCTCGGCCAGGGCGTGACGCGGATCGCCGGGTGGGACACCCACGGCCTCCCCGTCGAGATCGAAGTCGAGAAGACGCTCGGCATCTCCGGCAAGAAGCAGATCGAAGCGTACGGCGTCGAGAAGTTCAACCGCCTGTGCCGCGAGAGCGTCTTCACCTACAAGACCGATTGGGAGTCGCTCTCGGAGCGGATCGGGTACTGGCTCGATTACGAGCACCCGTACATCACCTACACCAACGAGTACATCGAGACGGTGTGGTGGCTCCTCAAGCGGCTGTACGAGAAGGCGCTGCTGTATCGCGGTCACAAGGTGCTCCCCTATTGCCCGCGCTGCGGCACCGCGCTCTCGTCGCACGAGCTTGCACTCGGCTACGAGGAAGTGCAGACGAACTCCGTGTTCGTCACGTTCCCGCTCGCGAACGATTCCAAGCGCCAGCTGGTCATCTGGACGACGACGCCCTGGACGCTGCTCTCGAACGTCGCCGTGGCGGTCCACCCCGACCTGGAGTACGGCGAATACGAAGTGGACGGCGTGCGCTACGTCGTGGCCGTGGAGCGCGCGGCCCACGTGCACGTGGGCGGCAAGCCGCTGGCCGCCGCGCCGCGCGTCGCCGGATACCGCGGCCGGGACCTGGTGGGACAGAAGTACGCGCGGCCGCTCGAGGTGGTGGCGCTGCCCCAGGAGGGCCAGCGCGCCATCGTGGTGGCGGGGGCGTTCGTATCGGCGGAGGAGGGAACGGGGCTCGTGCACATGGCGCCGGCGTTCGGCGCCGACGACTACGCCGTGGCGCAGCAGTACGGCCTTGCGTTCGTGAACCCCGTCGCCGCCGACGGCACGTTCCAGGACACGCGCTGGCCGGAGCTGAACGGCAAGCTCGTGACCGACAAGGAGACGAACCGGCTCATCATCGAGCGCTTGAAGCACGAGGGCCGCTGGCTCGAGACGCTCCCCTACACGCACACCTATCCGTTCTGCTGGCGCTGCGACTCGGCGCTGATCTACTACGCGCGCAGCTCGTGGTTCGTCCGCACCACCGCCGTGAAGACGCGCATGCTGGAAGTGAACGCGCACGTCGGCTGGCATCCCGCCGAGGTGGGCAGCGGGCGGTTCGGCGGCTGGCTCGAGAGCAACGTGGACTGGGCCCTGTCGCGCGACCGCTACTGGGGCACGCCGCTCAACGTGTGGGAGTGCGACGCGGAGGCGGAGCACCGCGAGGTGATCGGCTCGTACGCCGAGCTGGGGGAGCGCTGGGGCCGGCGGCTGCCGCAGGACTTCGATCCCCACAAGCCGGCGATCGACCAGTACACCTGGCGCTGCCGCCAATGCGGCGGCACCATGCGGCGCGTGCCGGAAGTGATCGACGCCTGGTTCGACTCGGGCGCGATGCCCTACGCCCAGTGGCACTACCCGTTCGCGCACCAGGCCGACTTCAAGGCGCACTTTCCGGCGGACTTCATCTGCGAGGGCGTGGACCAGACGCGCGGCTGGTTCTACTCGCTGCTGGCGATCGGCGTCGCGGCGTTCGATGCCCCCGTCTATAAGAACGTGATCGTCAACGAGCTGGTGCTCGACGCACACGGGCAGAAGATGTCGAAGAGCCGCGGCAACGTGGTGAACCCCTGGGAGGTGATCGAGCAGTACGGCGCGGACGCGGTGCGGCTGTACCTGCTCGGCCAGAGTCAGGTGTGGCTGCCGAAGCGGTTCGACCACCGCCAGGTCCCGGACGTGACGGGGGGGTTCCTGAACGCGTTCCGCAACACCTATGACTTCTTCCGGCGCTACGCCGAGGACTGGACCCCACCCGCGGACGCCGCCGCCACGCCGTTCGAAAAGCGGCCCGCCGCCGACCGCTGGCTGCTGGCGCGGCTCGACGAGGTGGTCGGCGAGGTGCGCCGCTCCTGGTCGGACTACGACGTGACCGCCGGCGTCCGGGGCATCATGGACTTCGTGGGCGAGGACCTGTCGCGCTGGTACGTGCGGCGTAACCGGCCCCGCTTCTGGGCGCCCGACCGGGCCACCGACGCCGTCGCGCTGGAGACGCTGCACGAGGCGCTCGTGACGGCGGCGCGGCTGCTGGCGCCGGCGGCGCCTTTCCTTTCCGACTGGCTGCACCGTGCCCTCGCGGGAACCTCGGTGCACCTGGCGCCGTTCCCGACCGACCAGGGCCGCCGGGCGCCCGATCTGCTACAGGCGATGAGCGCCGTGCGGAAGCTCGCGTCCCTGGCGCGCGCGGCGCGGGAAACGAAGCAGCTGCACGTTCGCCAGCCCGTCGCCAAGATCCAGATCGTGGTCCCGGCCGCGGTGAAGGGCCCGGCCTTGGCGGACCTGTTAGATATCCTGGCCGCGGAAGTGAACGCCAAGGACGTGGAGGTGGCGGGGTCGGACCACGACCTGGTGCGGCTCAAGGGCAAAGCGGAGTGGAAGAGCTTGGGGAAGCGATACGCCAAGGACACGCCCCGGGCGGCGGCGGCAGTGTCGCAGCTCACCGTGGAGCAGCTGCAGGCGCTGGAACGTGGTGAGCCCGTCCGGGCCGGGGAGTTCGAGTTCAGGCCCGAAGACGTGGTGGTGACGCGTGAGGTGGTGAGCGACTGGGCGGTGCAGGCCGATGGACCGTACGTGGCGGCCGTGGACCCCCGGCTGTCGGAGGACCTGATTCAGGAAGGGCTGGCGCGGGAGCTGGTGAACCGCGTGCAACGCCTGCGCAAGGAGGCGGGGTACGAATACACCACCCGCATCGAGCTGAGCGTGGCCGGCGCCGCGGAGATCGTGGAGGCGGTGTCCGCGTTCCGCAGCCTGGTCGAGGGCGAAACGCTGGCGCGCAAGCTCGTTCTCGGGGCGGTGCTGGACGAAGCGGATGTGACGCGGGAATTGGACATCGAGGAGCGCCGGGTGACGATTGCGCTGCGGCGCCACGACGGACGAAAGGGCGGTACGCGATAATGCCGACGAAATCCAAGACCAAAGCAAAGGCCACCAAGGGCCTGAACAAGAAGCAGCTGGCTCACCTCGAGAAGCGGTTGCTGGAAGAGCGCGCCCGCGTGATGAAGGAGCTCGGCTACTACGACGAGTCCTTCAACTCGAGCCTGCAGGCGTCCGACGGCGACCTCTCGAGCTACTCGTTCCACATGGCGGACCAGGGCACCGACGCGATGGAGCGCGAGAAGGCGTTCCTGTTCGCCTCGCAGGAGGGGCGCTACCTCTGGCACGTGAACCAGGCGCTGCGGCGGCTGTACCAGACGCCCGACAAGTTCGGCAAGTGCGAGCAATGCGGCGAGGAGATCGGGTTCGACCGGCTCGACGCGCTGCCGCACGCCCGCCTGTGCATCAAGTGCAAGGCCAAGGAAGAAGATGGCAAACGACGCTGATCGCCGGCTGTTCTGGGCCACGGCGGCGGGCATCGTCGTCGCCGACCTCGTCACCAAGCTGCTCGCCGAGTCGCTGCTGTCGAGCGTACGGCCGCTGCAGCTGGTCGGCGACTACGTGCAGCTGCGGCTGGTATTCAACAAGTGCGCGGCGTTCGGCCTGTGCCTCGGCGCCCCCGCCTACTCGCGCTGGATCTTCCTCGGCCTCGCGATCGTGGCGCTGTTCGTGCTGCGCTCCATGGTGCGCTCGGCGCGGCCCGGCGACCGCATCCGGGTCCTGTCGCTCGCGCTGGTGTGCGCGGGGGCGGTGGGTAACGTGATCGACCGGTTGCGCAGCGGCCAGGGCGTGGTGGACTTCGTGGACGTGGGGATCGGGGCGACGCGCTGGCCCACGTTCAACGTCGCCGACTCGGCGATCACGGTTGGGGCGATCACCCTCGCCGTGTCCCTCTGGCTCGAGGGCCGGGCGCAAGAGCGAGCGAAGGAGGCCGGGGCGGCCCA
>JAEHDT010000080.1 GCA_016880225.1 Gemmatimonadota bacterium
GCCTTGATGAGCCACTCGGCCTGGGCGTTGATCTTGAGCCCCGTGGTGGGGCAGGTGCGGAACGGAGCGGCAATGGGCGTGGCGGTCATCGGGCACCTCCCGTCGCGGCCCCGGGCGTGTGACCGGCGCTGTCCACCACGATCACGCGGCCGACCATGATGTGGTGACCGATGCCGCAGAACTCGTTGCACACGATGCGGAAGTCACCGGCTTCGGTGGGGACGACGCGCAGCCCGTAGTCGTAGCCCGGCACCACCTGGAAGTTCAGGTTCACCGGGCTCAGGCTGAAGCCGTGGTTCAGGTCGAGCGCCGACAGGTGCAGAGTGTACTCGACGCCCTTCTGGAGCTTCAGGACCGGATCCCAGGACCACATGCGTGCCTGGAGGTACACGTCGCTGCCGGGTGGCGGCGCCACGACCGCGTGCCCCGCGTCCTCCCCGATCTTGTACTGCTTGATGAACTCGTTTACGCGGCGGGCGTAGGCCGGGGGGTCCACGCGGTGCCTGATGCCGGAGGGGTTCTGTGCGCCCTTCAGGTGCCACAGCGGCATCATGGCGAACAGCACGATGCACCAGCCGAACGCGATCCCGACCCACAGCTTCTCGGTCTTGTCGGCCGGCTTCCACCAGATGCCTTTGGGTGACTGGATTCCGGTGTTCATGGGAGTCGTCCCGTCAGGGGAGCGGCGCCCGCGGGAGGGTGAGGATCTCCCACAGGCCCCAGAGGGTGTAGAACGCGACCATCACGAGGATGCCTGCGCCGAGCAACAGGAAGATCGAGTCGAACAGACGCTGGCCGAGCGGCGGCGTCTCAACCGGGGTGCTGCGCTCGTCCACCATGGGAACCTCCCGGTGTGGAGGGGATCACACGGAGACCTCGGCGCCGCGGAGTAGATCCGCAACGCTGGTCTCCCGGAAAAAGCTGGCGACGGTGTCGGCGACTTGCTTCCAGCGGCTGTGCGCCGCGCAGGCGGTGCTATCGCTGCACTGGGGCCGCCCTAACAGGCAGCGGCGCCGCTCGTCGATGCGATCGAACAGGGCGACGATTTCGTACAGGCGCAGCCGGTCGGCGGGAACGGCGAGCTGGAAGCCGCCCGCCTTGCCGCGCGTCGACGCCAGCACGCCGGCGCGCGCGAGGCGATGCAGGATCTTGGAGAGGTAGTTGTGGGGAATGCGCAGCGCCTGGGCCATTTCGCCTACGCGCACGGTGCCGTCGTCGGCGCGCTCGGCGAGGTACAGCACGGCGCGCAGCGCGTATTCCGCCGTCTGGGAGAGCATAATTGTCTTTATCATGATAATATGATAAATTGAGCGCGCAAGGCTTCCGTCAACCGAAGAGGCGATTGATGGCGATCGTGGCGAGCGCGCAGCGCGGCACCCGGCGGATCCTGGCTGGGGCGGACGCCTGGATGAACCGGCTGTACGGCTGGCGCTTCAATCCCCTCTACCACAGCGGCGCCCTCGTGGTCGCGCTGCTCTTGGTCGTGCTCGTCACCGGCATCTACCTCCTGTTCTTCTATCGGATCGGCGCCCCGTTTGCCTCGGTGGCGCGCATCACCGATCAGGTCTGGCTGGGCCGCTGGATCCGGGGGCTACACCGCTACGCCTCGGATGCGGCGGTGGTGGCGGCGCTGGTGCACGCACTGCGGCTGTTCGCCCAGGGGCGGAGCTGGGGACCGCGCACGCTCGCCTGGGTGAGCGGGCTCGTCCTCCTCTTCACCGTATTCATCTGCGGTTGGACCGGCTACGTGATGGTGTGGGACGTGCAGGGCGAGGTCCTGGCGCGCGCGGGCGCGCGGCTGCTCGACGTGCTGCCCATCTTCTCGGAGCCGATCAGCCGCACGTTCGTGGGCGAGCGCCCAATCCCCGGAGCGTTTTTCTTCCTCAATCTGTTCGCCCACATCGCCATCCCGATCGGCCTCGGGCTCGTCGTGTGGCTCCACGTGTCGCGGGTCGCCCGGCCGGCGCTGTTACCGTCGCGCAAGCTGATGTGGGGGGTGATCGGGCTGCTCGTCGCGCTGTCGCTGTTTTGGCCGGTTGCCATGGGGCCGCCCGCCGACTTGTTCCGGCTCCCCGCACCGGCGCCGTTCGACTGGTTCTACGCCTTCTGGGTGCCGCTCGCGCGGCCGCTGTCCACCGGGTTCGTGTGGGCGGTGACGCTCGCGGTCGCGGCCGCGACTCTCCTGGCGCCGCTCTGGACCAGGCCCGCGCGCGCGGCCCGCCCTCCGGCCTCGTGGGTGGACGAGCGGCTGTGCACCGGCTGCGAGCAGTGCTACCAGGACTGTCCCTACGACGCGATCGAAATGGTCGAGCGGACGGAGAACGTAAAGGCCGGCGCGAGCGCCACCGTCGCGCGGGTCGATGCCGGCGCTTGCGTGAGCTGTGGCATCTGCGCCGGCTCGTGCGCGCCGATGGGTGTCGGCCCGCCAGGGCGTACCGGGCGCGACCAGCTCTCCCGGGTACAGGCGTTCGTCGCGGCCCGGCGGCCAGGGGCGAAAGACGTGGTGATCGTCGGGTGTGACCGCGGCGCGGGCGGCATCGCGGCGGGTGAGTCGTTCCACGGCGCCTTGGTCTACCCCGTCTCCTGCGCCGGCAGCCTGCACACGTCGGTGATCGAGTACCTGCTGCGGGCGGGCGCGGGCGGCGTGCTGGTCGTTTCCTGCCCGGCGCGCGACTGTTGGAACCGAGAGGGGCCGAAGTGGCTCGAGCAGCGCGTGTACCACAAGCGCGAAGCGGAGTTGCGGGAACGGGTGGACCGCCGCCGCGTGCGCCTCGCCCATGCCGCGGTGGGCGAGACGGGGGGCGTGGTCGCCGAGCTCGAGGCCTTCCGCGCGTTACTCGCCGAGCTTGAGGCCGCACCGCGGGAGGCGGAGTTCGACGTCGTGCGCGAGTGCGACACGGCGCCCGAGGAGGCGGCGCGGTGACCCCGCTCGCGCGGCGCACGACGGCGATCGCGCTGGCGCTCGGGAGCACGCTCGCGATCGGGGCCCTGTCGCGGGCGCCGTACACCGCGGACCGCGCGGCGCACGGTGTGGTCCGCCTCGCGTGGCGCGCCCGCGGCGAGCGGGTCGAGGAGTGCCGCCGCCTGACGCCGGAGGAGCTCGAGCGCCTCCCGGCCCACATGCGTCAAGAGGAGAGCTGCGAGGGACGGGTGCTGCCGTATCGGTTGCAGCTCTCGATCGACGGCGCGCGCGTCGTGGACGAGCTGGTCCAGGCCGCGGGAGCGCGTCACGACCGGCCGCTGTACGTGTACCGGGAGCTGACGCTCCAGCCGGGCGCCCACGCGATCGCCGTCGTGTTCGCGCGCGAGGGCGCGATTCCGCCGGGCGAGCGGGAAGCAAGCGAAGGCACGCCGCCCCGGCTCGCGCTCGACACCACGGTCGCGCTGCTCTCCCGCCGCGTGCTGCTCGTCACCTACGACGACGACGCCCGGCGCCTGGTGCTGCGGGACGGGTCGCCATGACGATCGGGCACCCCGGCGGCGCGCCGCAGGGATCGCTCGAGCAAGTGCCGCCCTTCGCGCTCCCGGGCGAGCACTTCGCCGCCGCGCTCGTCTGGCTGGTGCTGGGCGCGGCCGGTCTCGTGGCGGTCGCACCCGAGCTCGCGCAGGGAGGCTTTCTCCTGCCGCACGTCATCGCCGTGACCCACTGTTTCACGCTGGGGTGGATCACCACCTCGATCTTCGGCGCCCTGTATCAGCTGTTCCCCGTGACGCTCGGCGTACCGGCGCGGAGCGTCCGCGTCGGACACGCGACGTTCTGGGTGCTCGAAGCGGGGGTAGTCGCCCTGGTCGCCGGCACCTGGTGGTGGCACCCGGCGCTCGTCGCCGCCGGGTGGCTCACGATGTTCCTGGCGGTCGGCGGTCTCGCCTGGAACGTGCTGCCGCAGCGCCGCCGGGCGCCGCGCGGCCGGGTGATCGGGCTGTACGTCTCCGCCGGGCACATGGCGTTCGGGCTGGCGATGGCCGTCGTGGCCGCCCGGATCGGCGCCGAGCTCGGCTGGTGGCGGCTCGAGCGGCTCGGTTACCTGGCGGCTCACGCGCATCTGGCGGTCGTCGGATTCGCGACCCTCACGGCGGTGGGGGTGGGGAGCCGGCTGCTGCCGATGTTTCTGCTGTCGCACGGGCACTCGGAATGGCCGCTCCAGCGCATCGGCCCGCTCGTCGGAGCGGGTCTCGCCGCCTTTGCGGTAGGCGAGCTCGCCCACGTGGGCGCGCTCGTGGTCGCGGGCGGCGTCGCCATGGCGGCGGGGATCGCGCTGTATCTGTGGCTCGGGGCGGCTTACTTCAGGCATCGCGCGCGGCGGGCCCTCGATCCGGGGCTCGCGCAGGTGGCTGCCGCCTTCGGTTATCTCGCCGTCGCCACGGGGTTGGGGCTCGCCGTGCTCGTGACGCCGGGGTTCCATCCCCGCCTGATGGTCAGCTACGCCGTCGCCGGCATCGTCGGCTGGATTTCGCTCTTGATCGTGGGGATCTACCAGAAGATCGTGCCATTTCTCACCTGGTTGCACCGCTTCAGCGCGCGGGTGGGACAGCCGGGCGTGCCCCGCATCGCCGAGTTGACGTCGCCGGCGGCCGGCTGGACCGCCGTGGGCCTGCTCACCGCAGGGGTGGCGTTGCTCGCCGCCGGCGTCGCGGCCGGCGCCGGCGCCGTCGCGAGGGCGGGTTCGCTCGGCTTCGCTGTGGGAACGGCACTGCTCGTGGCCCAGCACGCGCGGCTCGCGTTGCGCCGATGATCACGCCCGGCGGCCTCGACGCGTCCGAAGAAGCGGTGTATCGGCAGCTGAAGCGCGTGATCGACCCGGAGCTGGGTCAGAGCATCATCAAGCTGGGTTTGGTCTACGACATCGGCGTGCGTGACGGCGACGTGATCGTGACCATGACCCTCACTACCCCGGGCTGTCCGCTGGGCGACGCCATCACGCGGGGCGTCGAGAGCGTAGTCGGCGAGTTGCCTTGGGTTCGTTCCGTCCACGTCGCGATCGTCTGGGATCCGCCGTGGACCCCGGCGATGATTCGCTAGGAAAAAGAGGAGGGGGAGATGTCTACCACTGCCAATGACGCAATCGCGCTCGACGTGCGGCCCGTACTGGCGCGGGGCGAAGAGCCGTTCGCGATGATCATGGAGGCCGCCGCTCGGGTGCCGGCGGGCGGTGCGCTGGAGCTCACCGCGCCGTTCGAGCCGGTGCCGCTCTACGGCGTGCTTGCGGGACGCGGTTTCGGGCACGTCACCACGCCGCTCGCGGGGGGCGCGTTCCTCGTGCGCTTCGTGCAGACCGGGATCACGCCGGCCGTGACGGTCGGTGCCGTGCATGAGCGCCACCCGGCCACCGCCCCGGTATTCGCCGCTCACGGTGTCGACTTGTGCTGCGGCGGTGGAAAGACGCTCGAGTTCGTGGCCAAGGCGCACGGCGTGGAGCTCGGCCGCCTGGTCGCCGAACTCCAGCACGCGGTGGTCGCGCAAGGCTGAGCGTCTTCGAGCGGCCGCGCTACGCCAGCTTGCCGCCCGCCTGCAGGCCGGTGAATGGACTGCCGTACAACGCCGTCGGGACGTCGGCCTCGACGAACTTCCAGAGCGGACAGTTCAGCGCGCGCTCGCGCGATCCCGTCATGGGACAGCGGCCGTCCGTCAAGCGGCATTGATCGGCGCAGTATGCCGCCGCGGAGGTGGAGATGCCCCGGGTGTTGCCGGGCGCGAACAGCGCGAGCTTCTCGACCTTCACGAGGATGAATGCGAAAACGGCGAACAGGGCCAGCAGTGCCAGCAGCGTGGTGCCGAGCATGGGGGAGCCCCCGGGAAGGGATCACTGGATAATGCGCGGGGACCCCGTGAAGCTTGCGTGAAAAGCGCGTGAAACGCGCCCCTTCAGCCTTCCATCACCGCCAGCTCGTTCGTGACCGCCTGCACGCCCGTCACCCGGTTTGCGGCGCGCTCGGCCTCGATACTTGCCAGCTCGTCGGGGACCGTCCCGGTAAGGGTCACGGAGCGCCCGCTCACGCGGACAGTGATGGCCGACGTATCCAGGCCGCCCGTGCGCGCAAGTCGTCCCGTACTCTCCGCAGCAGCTCGGGAGCCGGGTCGTCTCGCTCCGCGAGCCACATTTCGATGCTCATGCCCCCGTCCATGCCGTCGCTCCTTCCGCGGGGCTTGCAGCACCGC
>JAEHDT010000081.1 GCA_016880225.1 Gemmatimonadota bacterium
CTGCCCAAAATGGCGGAGGGGCATCTGTTGAGCGATCTCATCGCGATCAACGCGTCGGTCGACATCGTCATGGGCGAGATCGACCGATGAGCGTCGGCACGCACGAAACACCACCGGCGGGCACGGAGGAATACCAGCCCGTCTTCACGGGCGAGATGCTCGAGCGGCTGCAGGACGTCTTCAGCCGCTACCCCACCAAGCAGGCGGCGCTCCTGCCGGCGTTGTGGATGGTGCAGCAGGCCCGCGGCTGGATCTCGGACCGCAGCATGGCGGAGGTGGCCGAAGTGCTCGGCATCACGCCGGCCTACGTGAAGGGTGTGGTCACCTTCTACACGATGTACCACCAGCATCCGGTGGGACGGTACTTCGTGCAGGTGTGCACCACGTCGCCGTGCAACGTATGCGGGGCGGAGGCCGTGGCGCGTGCGTTGCTCGAGGCCACGGGCGCGAAGGAGCTCGGCGCCACCAGTCCCGACGGCAAGTGGACGGTGATCGAGGTGGAGTGTCTGGGCGCGTGCGGGTTCGCCACGCCGCTGCTCGTAAACGACGACTTCATCGAGTCCGTGACTCCGGACAAGGTTCCGGAGCTCGTGAGGAAGTACACATAATGGGGTACCCTCACAAGCCGCATCCCAAGGAGACCGTCGTCCTCTCCAAGCACTTCGGTGAGGCGGACGCGCGCAGCTACAAGGGGTGGGTGAAGCGTGGCGGCTATGAGATGCTCAAGCAGGCCCTCACGATGGAGCCCGCCAAGGTCATCGACGTCGTCAAGGAATCGGGTCTGCGGGGTCGCGGGGGCGCCGGCTTCCCCACCGGCCTGAAGTGGTCGTTCATGCCGAAGGAAAAGAAGAAGCCGCACTACCTGTGCGTGAACGCCGACGAATCGGAGCCCGGGACGTTCAAGGACCGGGAGATCATGCGCTGGACGCCGCACGCCCTGCTCGAGGGAGCGGCCATCGCGGCCCACGCCATCCAGGCCGAGGTCACCTACATCTACATCCGCGGCGAATTCACGGAGCCCTGGACCATCATGGAGCGGGCGCTCGGCGAGGCGAGCGCCGCCGGCGTGTTCGGCGGCATGAAGGTCCACCTGCATCGCGGCGCGGGAGCCTACATCTGCGGCGAAGAGACCGCGCTCATGAACTCGATCGAGGGCAAGCGCGGTAACCCGCGGATCAAGCCGCCGTTCCCGGCCGCCGCGGGTGTGTTCGGCATGCCGACCACCATCAACAACGTCGAGACGCTCGCCGCCGTGCCGCACATCCTCAAGCACGGCGCCGCCTGGTACAAAGGCCTGTCGCTCGCGTCGCCCAAGAGCACGGGCACGAAGCTCTTCTCCATCTGCGGCCACGTCGCGAAGCCCGGCAATTACGAAGTGACTATGGGTTTCCCGCTGAAGGACCTGCTGTACGACCTGGCCGGCGGCATGCGTCCGGGGCGCACCCTCAAGGCGTGCATCCCCGGCGGATCGTCGGTGCCGATCCTGAACCGCGAAGAGACCGAGAGCTGCCTGCTCGACTACGAGGGGGTCGTGGAGAAGGGCTCGATGCTCGGGTCGGGCGGGGTGATCGTGCTCGACGACACCACCGACATGGTCTACCAGATCATGCGGCTCGCGCGGTTCTACGCCCACGAATCGTGCGCCCAGTGCACCCAGTGCCGTGAAGGCACCGCGTGGACCACGAAGATCCTGGAGCGGATTCTCTCGGGGCAGGGGAAGACCGCGGACCTAGACCTGCTGCTCGACCTCGCCGACAACATGACGGGCAAGACGATCTGCGTGCTCTCGGATTCGTGCGCCGCGCCCGTGGTCTCCGGCATCAAGAAGTTCCGGAACGAGTTCGAGGACTACATCGCGGGACGGCGCAAGCCGGTCATGGTCGCCTGATGGCCGACGACATCGTCAACCTCACGATCGACGGCGTCGCGGTGAGCGTCCCGAAAGGCACGCTCGTGATCGAGGCGGCCAAGCAGGCGGGCGTCCTGGTGCCGCACTACTGCTACCACCCGGGACTGCCGGTCGCGGGCGTCTGCCGCATGTGCCTCGTGGACATCGAGAAGGCGCCCAAGCTGCAGATCGCGTGCGCCACGCAGGTGGCGGAAGGGATGGTGGTGCACACCCAGTCGCCCCAGGCCAAGAAGGGCCGGATGGGCGTGCTCGAGCTGCTGCTCATCAACCATCCCCTCGATTGCCCCATCTGCGACCAGGCGGGGGAGTGCGAGCTGCAGGACTTCACCTTCCAGGAAGGGCGACCGGCGACACGCTACAGTCCCGACTATCCGAAGCGCTTCAACCCGGTCGAGGACTTCGGGCCCGACGTGCTGTACGTTCCCAACCGCTGCATCCTGTGCACCCGCTGCGTCCGGTTCATGGAGGACGTGGCCAAGGAGCCGGTCCTGAACGTCTCGGAGCGCGGCGACCGCGCGTACATCGGAATCCACCCCGAGGCACGATTGGACCACCCGTGGGCGGGGAACGTGGTCGATCTCTGCCCGGTGGGCTCGCTCCTCTCGAAGGACTTCCTCCACAAGGCGCGGGCCTGGGAGCTCGACAAGACCGCGTCGGTGTGCACGGGCTGCTCGCAGGGGTGCAACGTCACCCTCGACACGCGGGACGACGTCGTGACGCGGGTGCGCCCGCGGCCAAACCGCGACGTAAACCGCTACTTCATCTGCGATCACGGCCGCATGAATTACCGCTGGCTGAACCGCGGCGACCGCATCGAGGCGCCGCTCGTCAGGCGTGGCGGCGAGCTGCACGCGACCGACTGGGACGAAGCCTGCGAGCGGGTGGCCACTGTGCTGCGCGGCGCGGGTGGAACGGCGGTGTCGCTCGTCTCCCCCAGGGCGTCCACCGAGGCGTTGTTCCTCGCGCGGGAGCTATTCGCCGGGCTCGACTGGACCGGCGCGTTCCAGGTAGTGATGGGGGAGGAGGCGCCGCTCGCCGGCGTGCCGAACCTCGCGCTCCGCGCCGAGCGGGCTCCCAACGGCCGCGGGGCGGAGCTGCTCGGCTACAGCCGGGACTATGCCGCGGCGCTCGCGGCGGCCGAGCGCGCCGCCGTGGTGCTGGTGCTGGACGAGCCGGACGTGGCGCTGAAGACGGCGGGGGTGGTGATCTACGCCGGCACGGTGCTCCCCGAGCGGGCCCGCGACGCCGTGGTGGTCCTCCCGATCGCCAACGTCGCGGAAGAAGACGGCACGTTCGTGAATCGCGACGGGCGCGTGCAGCGCTATTTCCAGGCGAAGCCGGCGCCGGGCATGGCGCGACCGGCCTGGTGGGTGCTGTCGGAGCTCATCGCGGCGCTGGGTCGCGCCGATCGCCTGGCGAGTGCGGCCCAGGCTTTCGACCGCATGGCCGCGGCGGTCGAGCCGTTCCGCGGCTTGGCGTACGCCGAGCTGGGGTTCGGGGGTAAGCCGACCGCGGCGGGCGCGCTGGTGCCGGCATGACTTTCTTCCTGGTGGCGTCCATCATCAAGATCCTCGTGGTGTTCACGGCGATCATGGTGGGGGTGGCGCTGCTCACGCTCGCCGAGCGCCGCATCTGCGCCTGGATGCAGGACCGCCTCGGACCCAACCGCGTGGGGCCGCAAGGATTGTTCCAACCGGCGGCAGACGGCCTCAAGAACCTCCTCAAAGAGGAGACGCTCCCGGCCCAGGCCGACAAGCTGCTGTTCCTGCTCGCGCCGACGATGTCGTTCATTCCGGCGCTGCTGACGTTCGCGGTCATCCCGTTCGCCACGCCGCTCCCCACACCGTGGGGTGAGGTGGATATGGTGGTGGCGAATCTGCCGATCGGATTCCTCTACATCCTCGCGTTCGGCTCGCTCGGCGTGTACGGCATCGTGCTCGCCGGATGGTCGTCCAACAACAAGTATTCGCTGCTCGGCGGGATGCGCGCGAGCGCGCAGATGATCTCCTACGAGATCGCGATGGGCATGAGCACGGTGGCGGTCCTGCTCCTCTCGGGAAACGTGACGCTGACGGACGTCATCGCCAGGCAATCGCCGTC
>JAEHDT010000082.1 GCA_016880225.1 Gemmatimonadota bacterium
GAGGCGGCACGGCCCGTGCACCGGGCCCCGGCGGCCTCAACCAGGATGCTCGTTATGCGCGCCCTCGTGCTCGTGCTTCTCGGCGTCTGCATGTCCACCCCCGCCGCCGCGCAAGACACCGCCATCGTCATCCAGCCGGAGAGCGGGGGCATCGTGGTGCGGCCGCCGGAGCTCCCCCGCGCGGTGGCGGAGGAGGCGGTGCGCCGCTACAACGCGGCCACCACCGCGCGGCTCGTGGGGCGCTCCCGCGTGCCGCGCGGCAACGCGTGGATCGGCGACGTCGCCGTGCGCAACGGAGCGATCACCGTCGGCGGGCGGATCGAGGGCACGCTGCTGGTGATCAACGGAGACGCGATCGTCGAGTCGGGCGCCGTCATCACCGGCGACCTCATCGTCATCGGCGGGACGGTGGCGCGGAGCCCCACCGCCAGCGTCGCCGGCGAGGTGCGCGTCTACCCCGAGCCGCTCGCCTACCGCACCAGAGGCGAGGAGATTGCGCTCGCTCCGCCGGACCTGCGTCGCTGGTTCCGGAGCCTGGGCATCGAGAAATCGTGGGGCACCGCCGACTCGCGCTCGTCGCTGACGCTCGCCACCGGCGGCACCTTCAACCGCGTGGAGGGGCTGCCCGTGGTGTTCGGCCCCCTGTTCGACTGGAAGTTGCGGCCCAACGTGCGGCTGCGGGTCGATGCCCTCGGCGTGTTCCGCACCGCGGGCGACTTCACGGACAAGCGGAGCGACCTCGGGTATCTGTTCCGCACCGAGCTGCGCGCCGGCGAGACGCCGGCCTACGGAGTCGAGTTCCGCGCCTTCGACGACGTCGCGCCGATCGAGGACTGGGGCCTGCGCAGCGGCGAAGTCGGCTGGTCGGCGTTCCTGTTCCAGCGCGACTACCGCGATTACTACCTGAGCAAGGGGATCGCGGGCCGCGTGTTTCTCCGGCCCGACCGGCCGCTGCGGCTCGACCTCGAGCTGCGCCGCGACTGGCAAACGAGCGTCTCGGCGCGCGACCCATGGACCGTGTTCCGGAACGACCAGGCGTGGCGCCCCAACCCGCCGATCGACGACGGCCACTACACCACGTTCTCGAGCACCGTGACGTTCGACACCCGCAACGACCGGCTCGATCCGACGGCTGGCTGGCTGGTGCGGGCCCGCTTCGAGAATTCGGGCTCGAAAGACGTGAAGCCCGAGACCGGCGTCCCCAGCGCCGTGCGCCGGTCGATCCCGACCGACGGGTCCTACCGCTTCAGCGAGCTGTTCCTGGACGTGCGCCGCTACACGCGCGTGAGCCCGTCGGGACGCGTGAACCTGCGGCTGCTCGCCGGCGGCTGGATCGGCGGCGACCCGCTGCCGCTGCAGCAGCGCTGGTCCACCGGCGGACCCGATCCACTCGCCGGCTACGGGTTCCGCCACAGCGCCTGCAACGGCAACATCATCGACCCGGCGTTCGCGGGAACTCAGGTGGCGGCGTGCGATCGCGTCATCCTCGCGCAGGCGGAGTACCGCGGCCACATCTCGCTCCACTGGTCCTACGGCGCCTCGGCGCCGGAAGACGAGGCGGCGAAGTCGCTGTTCACGCTCCAGGGACCGGACCTGGTCGTCCTGGCGGACGCGGGACAGGCGTGGCTCGTGGGCGGCGGGCCCGGACGTCTGCCCGCCAACCGGCTGCCGACCCTCGGCAGCTGGCTCGCCGACCTTGGTCTCGGCGTCGACTGGGGTGGGCTCGGCTTCTACCTGGCGAAAGCGGTCACCGCCGGCGAGCCGCTCCGATTCACCCTGCGACTCGACCACCGCTTCTGAGGTGAGGGCGGGCCTCGCGTTCCTGGCCCTGCTCGGCGCGGCCGCGGCTTCCAACGCCGCCGCGCAGACGCCTGCGTTGACCGTCACGCTGCAAAACGTGACGCCCCGGGTGCAAGCGGCGGCGCTGCTCGCCGACGGGAAGTTCGTCGGCCTGATGCGCTCCGGGTTCCCGCTGCGCCTGCACTACCGGCTCGAGCTGTGGCGCGGCCGCTCGGGATGGTTCGATCAGCACATGAGCGACGCCTCGTGGGACGCGGTGGCGCGCCACGATCCGCTCGCCGACGACTTCGTGCTGATCCGCACCGGAGGGAGCGTGGCGCGCTACGGCTCGGCGGACGACCTCGAGCGCGCGCTCGAGATCCCCTACCGGGTGAACCTCAAGGTCCGCGGTTCGGGGAACTTCTACTTCCTGTGCCGGCTCGAAGTCACGACGCTCAACGACACCGATCTGGAGGAGTTGACGCGCTGGCTGAAGGGAGATGTGAGCCCGGCAGTCTCGGGCGGCGGCGACGTGGGCGGCGCGCTGGCCCGCGGCGCCCAACGCTTGCTGGTGCGGATCGCCGGCCTCCCCCGCCTGGCCCTGGAGGCGCGGTCGGAAACCTTCAGCGTTCCGTCAGGAAATTAGGAGCCGAACCGCTCATCGATGGCGCGGCGGATGGCGTCGAGCGAGCCGCCCCGGGATGCGAGCTGGGTGGCGAGGACCGCCTCACCCATGCAGATGTCGCACTGGGAGCCGTGATCCGACTCGAAGCAGGTGAGCAGCGAGCGGTGCCCGAAGTGCCGGGCGCACTCGCAGTGACAGTACAGGCCGTCGAGCAGCTGCGGTGCGCTGCGCGCGGCCGCGTAGGCCTCCGCGGCCCCGGGCGCGTTCATCACCAGGCTGGGCGGCAGCACCCGCTCAGCGGTGACGCCGGGCCGGGGGTCGGGATGGACCACCATGCCGCCAGCGCGCTTCGCCACGAGCAGCCCCACCACGGCCGCACCGGCCACCGCGGCGATGATCCACGGCAGCCGCGGGGTCACAGCGCCTCGAGGGTCGCCAGGACCTCGCCCCCGTAGAACAACCGGATGTACTTGGACTGGATCGACGTGAGCCGGCGCACCGCCCACGCGAGGTGCACGAAGTGCGGCTCGAAGGGCGGCCGCAACGGGTGCATCCCGGCCTCCTCGGGCAGGAGATTGCCCTTGCGGGTATTGCAGCTCGAGCACGCCGTCAGAACGTTGGTCCAGGCGTTGCTGCCGCCCCGCGACAGGGGCACCAGGTGATCGCGCGTGAGACACTCCCGGTGGCGCAGCTCGTGCTGGCTCCGGCCGCAGAACTGGCAGCAGTAGTTGTCGCGGGCGAACAGGAAGGTGTTGGTCACCTGGCGGCGGAAGCGGCGCGGAACGTGGACGAACTTGACCAGCCGGATGACAGCCGGCCGCGGGATGGCCAGGCGCTCGCTGTGCACGACGGGGCCATCCGCCTCGACGATCTCCGCCTTGCGGTCAATGACGAGCCGTAGCGCCCGGCGCACGGGCACCATGGTGAGCGGCTCGAACGAGGCATTGAGCGCGAGGCAGCGCAAGCAATCTCCAGGCGAAAAAGCGGCCGTCTTGCCCCGGCACGAGGCAGACGGCCACGTATGCTACACAACCTGCTAACGCGCGGCAAGACCTTGGGTTAACTGCCTCCCGTCGCAGCGAATGCAGCCCGCAGCGATTCGAGCTGCGAGAGAACCGACGCGCGGGAAGCTCCGCCCGGGGTTGCCCGGCTCTCCACCGAGTCTTCCCACGTTCCAAGCTGCGCCAGGGCCGCGCCCAGCCCGGGATGGATCGCCGCCGCCACGGGGCCCGGCACCCGGTCGAGCGGCACCCCGGCGTGCTCCGCCTCCCGCACCAGGCGGCCCACCAGCCGGTGGCTCTCCCGGAACGGGACGCCCGATTCCACCAGCAGATCGGCGAGGTCGGTGGCTCGCAGCGAGGCGTCCAGCGCGGCACGCATGCGGTCGGCGTCGACGCTCAACGTTTCGATGGCGCCCGTCGTCGCCGGCAGCACCAGGCCCAACGTGTCGAACGCGTCGAACAGGAGGGCCTTGTCTTCCTGCAGGTCCTTGCTGTAGCCCGCCGGGAGGCCTTTGAGCGTCGTGAGCAGGGCCACGAGGTCACCCAGCAGCCGCCCTGATTTCGCCCGCGCCAGCTCGAACACGTCGGGGTTGCGCTTCTGCGGCAGGAGACTCGAGCCGGTGCTGAACTCATCCCCCAGGCGCACGAAGCCGAACTCCGCGCTGCTGTAGAGCACCAGCTCCGCCGCGAGGCGCGAGAGGTGGGTGCCCACGAGCGCCAGCGCGAACGCCACTTCGGCGACGAAGTCGCGGTCGCCGGTCGCGTCGAGGGCGTTGGCGGAGACCGAGCGAAATCCGAGTGCTTCTTTGAGCAGTACCCGGTCGACGGCGAATCCCGATCCCGCGAGCGCCCCGGACCCGAGCGGCAGCTCGGCCACGCGACGGCGCGCGTCGGCGAAGCGTTGACGGTCGCGCACTAGCGGCCACGCGTGCGCCAGGAGCACATAGCCCCAGCGCACCGGCTGCGCGCGCTGGCCGTGGGTGTAGCCGGGGAGGAGGAGGTCGATGCCCTCCGCCGCCCGGGCCGTGAGCGAGCGGCCCAGAAGGGCGAGCTCGCGGTCGATCTGGTCGATCGCGTCGAGCGTCCACAGGCGCAGGTCGGTCGCTACCTGATCGTTGCGCGACCGCCCGGTGTGCAGCTTGCCGGCCACCGCGCCGACTTCCTCGTACAGCAGGCGCTCGACCAGCGTATGCACGTCCTCGTCCGCCGCGCCCACGGCCGCGCCGTCCGCGAGCCGCTCGGCCACGTGATCGAGCCCGTCGAGGAGCTGGGTCTCCTCGGCAGGCGTGAGCACGCCGACGCGGCCGAGCGCGTGCACCCATGCTTTGCTCGCGGCCACGTCCTGGGGCCACAGCCGGTGGTCCACCGGCAGGCTGCGGTTCAAGGCGTCGAGCGCCTGGCTCGGCCCGAGAGTGAAGCGCCCGCCCCACATCTGGTGGGCGGCCGCGGGCGAGGGAGCGGTGGTGTGGCTCTCGGTCTCCGGCGGGCGCGCCATCAGTCGGCCGCCGCGCCGACTTCCTGGTGGCGGCGCGCCGCCTCGAGGCCGGCCCCGATCTTGATCGAGAGTCCGTAGAGGTGGATGAAGCCCTCGGCGTCCTGCTGATTGTAGACGTTGTCCTTGCCGAAGGTCGCGTACGACGGCTGGTACAGCGCGTGCGGGCTCTCCCGGCCCGCGACGGCGACGCCGCCCTTGTAGAGCTTGAGTCGCACCGTCCCGGTGACGCGCTGCTGCGTGCTCGCGACCGCCGCGTCGAGCGCCTCTCGCTCCGGCGTCCACCAGCGTCCGTCGTACACCAGGTCGGCATAGCGCAGCGCCAGCTCGTCCTTGAGGCGCAGCGTACGGCGGTCCAGCACCAGCTGCTCGAGCTCCCGATGCGCCGCGTGGAGCAGCGTGCCGCCGGGCGTCTCATACACGCCGCGCGACTTCATGCCGACGAGCCGGTCTTCCACGACGTCCGCCCGGCCGACGCCGTGCTCGCCCGCGATCCCGTTCAAGGTCTCCACGAGCTCCACCGGCCCGAGCGGAACGCGGTTCACGGCGACCGGGGTGCCTTCTTCGAAGCCGATCTCCACCACCGCGGGCAGGTCGGGGGCGTCGAGCGGGTCCTTGGTCATGACGAAGATGTGCTCGGGGGGTTCCTTTGAGGGATCCTCGAGGATGCCGCCCTCGTGCGAGCAATGCCACAGGTTTCGATCGGTGGAGTACGGCTTCTCGACGGTCGCCTGGACGGGGATACCCTTCGCCTTGACGTAGGCGATCAGGTCTTCGCGCCCCTGGTATTGCCACTCACGCCACGGCGCGATGACCTGGAGCTCGGGCGCGAGGGCGGCGTAGGTGAGCTCGAAGCGGACCTGATC
>JAEHDT010000010.1 GCA_016880225.1 Gemmatimonadota bacterium
AGGGAACCGAGACCCTCCTGGCCTCGGCCCAGGAGATCGCCGCCTCGAGCGAGGAGCAGAGCGCGTCCACCGAGGAGATCGCGTCGTCCGCGAATCAGCTGGCCGAGGCGGCCGACAAGCTCACCGGCGCCGTCAAATCGTTCCGGCTGCTGGCCGACGAGCAGCCGCACGAGCGGCAGGCGGCGGACTGACGACGGAGGCGCTCGACAAGTAGACCCCGCCGGAACCAATCGGCACCCCGCTCCGTAGGGAAGGCGCATTCCATACCTACGCATAGCGCGGAGCCGTCCTAAGATGAAGCGCCGCACGAAGATCGTTCTCGCCGTCGTGGTGCCCGTCCTGAGCCTGGGCGCGATGGCCGCAACCGGAACGTTGGGCGGCAAGAAACGGGAGGGGCCGAAGGCGGTGGCCGTGGCCCGCGGCACCCTGGTCGACAAAGCCCTCGCCGTCGGCACCATCGAGCCCCGAGTCGAAGTCAGCGTCAAGTCCATCCTCGCCGGCGTGGTCAAGCGGCGCTTCGCCGAGGTCGGCGACTTCGTCAAGAAGGGCCAGCCGCTGCTCGAGATCTCGCCAAACCCGACGCCGCTGGAAATGGTGGAGCTGCGCCGCAACGTGGAGCTGCGCGAGATCGAGCTCAAGAACCTAGAGCGCGAGCTGGCCCGCCAGCAGGAGCTGCGCCAGCGGAACCTGATTTCGCCCGCCGATCTCGAGACCGCTCAGCAGCGGGTGGACGAGTCGCGCAATCAGCTCTCACTCGCGCAGGAACGGCTGGCGTTACAGGAGGGCGGCAAGGTGCTGACCGGCGGCAAGGAAGTGGAGACCGTGGTCCGCGCCCCCATCGATGGCTACATCCTCGAGGACTCGATCGAGATCGGCGATCCCGTGGTGCCGCTCACGCCGTACCAGGCGGGCACGGTGCTGATGCGCATGGCCGCGATGCGCGACCTGATCTTCCGGGGCACGGTGGACGAGATCGACGTGGGCCGGCTCCGGGAGGGGATGGAGGCGACGATCAAGATCGGCGCCCTGCCGAGCGCGAGCGTGAAGGGCCGGCTCGAGAAGATCTGGCTCCAAGCGCACAAGGAGGAGCAGGCGACCGTCTTCCCGATCGAGATCGTCCTGACGGACGTCGCGGGCGCCACGCTTCGCGCGGGCTACTCGGCCAATGCAGAGGTGATCATCGCTCGCCGCGAGAACGTGCTGTACATCCCGGAGCGGCTCATCACCCACCGCAACGATTCCAGCTTCGTGACCATCCGCACCAGCGCCGGTAAGACGGAGGAGCGCAGCATCAAAACAGGCCTCTCCGACGCCATCAACATCGAGGTGGTGGAAGGCGTGCAGGCGGCAGACTCGATCGTCGAGCAGCCGCCGCGCGACATCACCTGACGTGTGGCGCGAGTTCGTCGCCGACCTGCGAACCCAGAAGCTCCGCACCAGCCTGACCGTCCTCGGCATCGCGTGGGGCACGGTGGCCGTGGTGGTGCTGCTGGCATTCGGGGTAGGGCTCGAGCGGCAGACCAAGAAGCGCTTTCACGGGTTGGGCGACCGGATCGTGATCCTGTTCGGCGGCCGGACCACCAAGCCGTTCGCCGGCTTCGGAGACGGCCGCTCGATCCGCTTGCGCGCGGAGGACGTGCCGATGCTCGCCCGCGAGGTTCAAGAGATCGATCAGATCAGCCCGGAGTTCATCACCCGCAGCGCGCGGGTGCGGCGCGGCGTCAAGGCGGCCACGCCCGCCGTCACGGGCATTCTCCCCGTGTACGGCGTGATGCGGAACATCATCCCCGAGGCGGCCGGCCGCTTCATCAACGATCGCGACGTCGCCGACCGGAGACGGGTGGCGGTGCTCGGGGACGAGCTCGCCAAACTGCTGTTCGGCGACGAATCGGGCGTCGGGCAGCAGGTGCTCCTGGGTGACACGCCGTTCACGGTCGTGGGGGTGATGCGACCCAAGCTGCAGAACTCCTCCTACCAGCAGCGGGACAAAGACCGGATCTTCATCCCGGCGACGACGCACTATGCCCTGTTCGGCGACCGCTTCCTCAACAACATCGTGTACCGCGCCAGGACGTCCGAGCTGACCAAGCCGGCCGAGCGGCGGGTGTACGAGACGATGGGGGGCAAGTACAAGTTCGACCCGGACGACAAGGACGCCCTGTCCTTCTGGGATACGAGCGAGTGGGAAACCCGCTTCGAAAAGATGTTCGTCGCCTTCAACATCTTCTTCGCCATCGTCGGGAGCTTCACGCTACTCGTCGGGGGTATCGGGGTGGCGAACATCATGTACATCGTGGTGCGGGAGCGGACCCGTGAAGTGGGCGTGCGGCGCGCCGTGGGCGCCACCCGGGCCGACATCATGCGCCAGTTCTTCGCCGAGGCCGCGATGATCGTGATGATGGGAGCGACGCTCGGCCTGCTGCTCTCGGTCGGGCTCGTCACCGCGCTCGGGGCCTTGCCGATCAAGGAGTTCGTCGGCGTGCCGACCATCTCCCCGACGGTGCTCGGAGCGACGTTGCTGCTGCTCGCGCTGGTCGCCGTGGCAGCGGGCTTGCTGCCGGCGCGGCGCGCGGCCGCGCTCGACCCGGTAGAGGCGCTGCGCAGCTGATGTTCTACATCCTGCTCGAGGAATTCATCGGCGACCTGAAGGCGCAGCGCACCCGGGCCTTCCTCACCTTCTTCGCGGTGACGTGGGGAACGCTCGCGGTCGTGCTGCTGCTGGCGTTCGGCGAGGGACTGAAGCGAACGGTCCGCGACGGCCTGCTGGGTGCCGGGGAGCGGATCTTCATGGTGTACGGCGGTGAGACCAGCACGTCGTTCGCCGGATTGGCGCAGGGGCGGCGCATCCGCCTGGTGGAGGAGGATCTCGACCTCATCGAGCGGGCGATCCCGGACGTCGACCGCGGGAGCGTCTCCTACGGGCGCTGGGGCACCTCGTTCCAGATGGGCAAAACCCGCACCAACGCCTTTCTCGAGGGCGTAGGGCCCGATCACGAGCCGATGCGCCACATGGAGCCGGCGCCGGGCGGGCGCTTCATCAACGTCACCGACGTCACGCAGAAGCGGCGCGTGGTGTTCCTCGGCAACGAGCTGGCGGAGCGGATCTTCGGCAAGGGCGTAGATCCCGTCGGCAGGAGCGTCGTCGTCGACGGCCTGCCGTTCACGGTGGTCGGCGTGCTGCAGAAGAAGTTCCAGGACTCGAGCAACAACGGACCCGACGCCGAACGCGGCGTCATCCCTTACTCTACCTTCCGCACGATCTACGGAACACGGTTCGTCAACCACCTGATCGTGCAGCCGCGCGATGCGTCGCGCGGCCCGATCGTCAAGTCGGAACTGTATCACGTGCTGGGGCGGAAGTACCGCTTCGATCCGAGGGACGAGCGGGCGCTGGGCATGTGGGACTTCATCGAGGGCGAGAAGGAGAACCTGGCCGTCGGGCTCGGCATCCAGATCTTCATGGGGCTCGTGGGCGCATTCACCCTGCTCATCGCAGGCGTCGGAGTCGCGAACATCATGTACGTCGTAGTCAAGGAGCGGACCCAGGAGATCGGCATCAAGCTGGCGCTCGGTGCCCGCCGCCGGCACATCATGGCGCAGTTCCTGTTCGAGGCGATGGCGATCGCGCTCTCGGGCGGGCTCGCGGGACTCGTGACCGCGGCGCTGATCGTGATCGGGGTCGACGCGATCCCGACGGAAGGCAACCCGGCGATGCAGTACATCCTGAACCCCAGGCTGTCCTGGCCGATCGCCTTGATCTGCGTCGGGATCCTCGTGGGGGTGGGCCTCCTGGCGGGCCTCTTGCCCGCGCGGCGCGCGGCGGCGGTCGATCCGGTGGAGTCGCTGCGGTACGAATGACGCGCGGGGGGATCGACCCCAGCGCTCAGTCTCCGAAGTTGACCAGCCGGACGAGCTGGATCTCCGGTACCCGGGCGAGCGTATCGAGGATGCCGTTCGTGAGCGGTTGATCCACGGTGATCGCCGCCAAGGCGTCGTGGCCTGGGAAGGCGACGCGGGCCTGGTGGTAGCTGCCGATGTTGATGCCCGCCCCGCCGAGCAGCGTCCCCACCCGCCCGATCACGCCGGGCACGTCGCGATTCCGGATCACGAGCATCCACCCTTCGGGCGCCACGTCGACGTGATAGTCGTCGATGCGGATGACGCGTCCGTGCCCGTTCCCCAACACCGCTCCAGCGACCCGGGCCCTGCCGCGCGCGGCCTCGAGGGTCACGCCCACCGTGGTCTCGAACCCAGGCTCGGGGGTGCCCGTGCGGCGCGCGTGCCGCAGCCCTCGCTCCTCCGCGATGAGCAGCGCGTTCACGAGGCTCACGGGCTCGACGCTCATGGCGGAGAGCAGCCCCTCGACCGCCGCCATCAGCACCGGCCGCGGCGCCGCTTCGTCCTTGCCGCCGTAGTCGACCTCCACCGCCATCACCGGACCGTCCACGAGCGCTAGGGCAAGGCGGCCGAGCCGTCGCGCCAGATCGAGCAGGGGGCCGAGGCGCCGCAGCAGGTCGCCCGAGATGCCGGGCACGTTGATCGCAAACGAGAGGTCACCCACGAGCAGCGCGTCGCGCACCGCGCCGCAGATTTCCACGCTCACGCGCTCCTGGGCCTCCGCCGTGGAGGCGGCGAGGTGCGGGGTGAGGATGACGCGGTCGAGCTTCCGGAGCGGGGCGTCGGCGGGCAGCGGCTCGACCGCGAAGACGTCGATCGCGGCGCCGCCGATCCGCTTTTCGCGAATCGCCTCGGCCAGGGCGTCCTCGTCCACGAGCTCGCCGCGCGCCGTGTTGACGAGCACCGCCGTCGGCTTCATGAGCTTCAGCCGCTCGGCGTTGATCAGGTGATGCGTCTGCTCGGTGTGGGCGACGTGCAGAGTGACCACGTCGGCCTGGCGCAGCAGCTGATCGAGCGGCAGCAGCTTGATCTGCAGCTCCGCCGCGCGCTCCGGCGAGAGGTAGGGATCGTGGCCCACCACCTGCATCCCGAAGGCGCGCGCCAGTTGGGCCACGTGCCCGCCGATCCGGCCGAGCCCCACGATCCCCATCGTCTTGCCGCGCAGCTCCGTCCCTTCGAACCGCTTGCGGTCCCACTCGCCGCGCCGCATCGCTTCCGCCGCCCAGGGAATGTGCCGCGCCTGCGCCAGCAGCAGTCCCATCGCGTGCTCCGCGGCGCTGACCGTATTGGCGCCGGGGGCATTCATCACGGCGATGCCCCGCCGGGTGGCAGCGTGGACGTCGATGTTGTCCACGCCGGTCCCGGCGCGCGCGATGACCCGCAGCGCGGGCCCGCGGGTGAGGAGGTCCGCCGTCACGCGGGTCTCGCTCCGCACGATCAACGCCTCCGCGCTGCCGAGCGCGCGCTCGAGCTCCTCGCGCGGTTTCCCGGCGCACACGACGACCTCGATCTCCGGGGTCGCGGCGAGCAGCTTCAGCCCCGCCTCCGCCAGCTTGTCGGCCACGACCACGCGGTGACTCACGCCACGAGCCCGTCGAGCAGGGCCAGCAGCTCCTCGAGCGCGCCGACGGTGTGGTCGCCCATGTGCCCGATGCGGATCGTTGTCTCCTTCAGGGGGCCGTACCCCGAGCCGATGGTCCAGCCCGCCTCCTTGAGCCCGCCCACGATCGTCTTCGAGCTCTTCCCTTCCGGCACCTTGAGGCACGACACCGTCCAGCTGCGCCGTCCTTCGCGCGGCAGGTAGGGGACGCCCCGCTTCTCGCTCCACGCTTCGACCCGGCGGCGCATCGCGTCGTGGCGCTGCCAGCGCCCCTCCGCGCCGCCCTCGCGCTCGATGCGGGCGAGCTGCTTCTCGAGTGCAAAGAACAGCGGGATCGCCGGCGTGTTGGTGGGCTGGTGCTTGGTGGTGGCCTCGAGGAAGCTCACGAGGTCGAAGTACAGACCGCGCGCGGGGAGGGTCCTGGCGCGCTCGAGCATGCGCTCCGACGCGGCCGCGAGCGCCAGGCCCGGCGGGAGGGCCAGCGCCTTCTGGGATCCGGTCAGGACGAAGTCGAGCCGCCAGTCGTCGGTCTCGACGGGAGAGCCAGCGAGGGACGTGACCGCGTCCACCAGCACGAGCACGTCGTCGAACTCGCGCACCACCGCCGCGAGTGCGGCCACATCCTGCAACACGCCCGTGGACGTCTCCGAGTGGACCAGCGTCACCGCGTCGACGGGCGTACGCCGCAGCGCGTCGCGCAGCATGTCGGGCTCCACGGCGCAACCGAGCGGTACGTCCAGCCGGACGCACTCCTTGCCGCAGGCGCGCACCAGGTTCGCAAACCGCTCGCTGAACGACCCGTTCACGACCGACAGGGCGCGGTGTTGCACGCCGTTCCGCACCGCCATCTCCATGAAACCGGTCGCCGACGTGGTGCCGACCATCACGGGACGGGACGTGCGGAACAGGCGGCCGAGCGGCGCCTCGAGCCCCGCCAGGAGCTGTTCCATCGCGCCGGAGCGATGCCCGATCATCGGCCGCTGCATGGCGGCGAGCACTTCGGGATGAACGTCGGTGGGGCCGGGCAGAAAAAACCGCCCGAACGCGGGCGGTGAAGGCGCGGCGCGGGCGGTCATGCGGTGGCGCGGGCGAGGTCTTCGACGAGCCCCTCCTCCACGACTTCCCTGGTCTTCACGAGGCGCACGCCCTCGTCCCCCCAATCCTTGAGCAGCTGCTCCGAGACGTCCTTGTCGATTCCCTTCACGGCGTCGGTCACGACGAACAGCCGGGTGTGAGGGCGGCGCTCGAGCAGGCCTTCGACCGCCGCCTTGTCGCACACGTCGGTGGCAACGCCGTACAGCACGATGTCGTCGGGGGCGATCACGTCGAGCACGGTCGTCACGTTCTCATTGCTGAACACGTCGAACCGGTGTTTGTGGAACAGAAGGTCGCCCGCGTGTGCCCGCACGCGCTCGCCGAGGGCCCTCGCGTCCGCCCGCGCGGGCTCGATCACGAGTGGATCCGTGAGCGTGGTCTCGGGGATCTTCTTCTGGCCGGGGGTGCCACGCATGCAATGCGGGGGAAACGTGCTCCTCCAGTCCGGCGTGTTGGAGAGCTCGGGGTGGCCCAATACGTGGTCGTCGGCGCTCGCCACGACGCGGATACCGTGGGCGTGCGCGTAATCGGTGAGGCGCTTCAAGTTGCCGATGATCCGCTCCGCCTCGGGCACGTACAGCTTGCCGTCGGCGTGCATGAAGTCGTACTGGGTGTCGACGTCCCAGAAGATGATGCGCGGCATGGCGAGGAATCTCTCCGAGGACACAGGAGGGTGTCAACAGGACAGGCAACAGCCAGATGCCTGCCCTACAACCGGAGCACCACCGCAACCTCATCACACCAGTTCTGCCGCGGGCACTTCGCGCAGTCCGCCCACACTTTGAGGGGGAAGTGCTCCCGCTCGGCGGGCGCGAAGCCGAGCTTCAAGAAGAACGCGGGCTTGCGCGTGAGGGCCAGGACTTCGGTGAGACCGTGCGAGCGGGCTTCGCGAACCAGGGCTTCGAGCAGCGCGCGTCCCAGCCCAGCACCCTGCCAGTCCGGGAGCACCGCGAGCCCCGCGAGCTCGGCGAGCTCCTGCGAGTAGATCTTGAGCGACCCGCAGGCGACGATTTCGCCCGCCGCTTCCGCCACCACCCATTCCTTGATGTGGCGGCACAGGTCGTAGTTCGAGCGCGGCAGCAGATCGCCCGTCTCGACATAGGGGCCCATCAGCCGCTCGAGTGCCGGGACATCCGCGAGGACGGCGCCCCTCAAAAGGGCAGCCGGAAGGGGGGCGCGGGGCGCGGTTCCCCGCAGGGTGCCGCTCCGCCTTTCCGGCTCTCCGATGATCGGCAGCGCGCTCACGCGAGCACCTGTTCGAGAATCGCCACTCCCCGCTCGAGCTCCTCCATGGTGATCACGAGCGGCGGGATCAGGCGGATCACCTGCGGCCCGGCCGTGAGCACCAGCAGCCCCCGCTGCCGGGCCGCCGCCACCGCCGGGGCCGCCGGTTCGCCGAGCTCGAGTCCCCAGAGGAGCCCCCGGCCCCGCACCTCCCGCACGCGCGGGCACCGCGCGGCAAGCTGGCCGAGCCGGGCGCCCAGCCACGCTCCCTTGCGGCGGACGTCGTCGAGGAACGCCGGATCGGCGATCGTGCGCACGACGTCGAGCGCCACGCCCGCGACGAGCGGCCCGCCGCCGAAGGTCGTGGCGTGGTCGCCCGGCTTGAGCGCCGCGGCTACGCCGCTCGTGACCAGCACCGCGCCCATCGGCAATCCCCCGGCGAGCGGCTTCGCCAGGGTGAGGATATCGGGCACGACGCCGGTCTGCTCGTACGCGAACAGGGTTCCGGTGCGCCCCAGGCCACACTGTACCTCGTCGAAGATGACTGCCACGCCGCGCGAGTCGCACAGCTCCCGCACGAACCCCAGCCACTCGGCGTCGAGCGGATGGATCCCACCCTCGCCCTGCACCGGCTCCACGATCACGGCGGCGGTGCGCGACGCCGAGATCGCGTGGTCCACCGCGGCCCACTCCTCGCGGGGCACGATGCGGATGCCCGGCACGAGGGGCTCGAACGGCTTGCGATAGTCCGGCCGGTCGGTGGCGGCGAGCGTCGCGAACAGACGGCCGTGGAACGAGCCCGAGAACGCGACGATCTCGCTCTTTCCCGACCACTTGCGCGCGAACTTGAACGCCGCCTCGTTCGCCTCGGCGCCCGAGTTGCAGAAGAACGCACGGTCGGCGAACGAACGCGCCACCAACTCCTCGGCGAGCCGCTCGCCGGGCTCGGTGCGGTACAGGTTGGAGACGTGGATCATGCCGGCGTCGAGCGCCCGCTCGATGGCCGCGCGCACGACAGGATGGTTGTAGCCGAGCGCGTTGACGCCGATCCCGGCCACGAAGTCGAGGTAGCGCGTTCCGTCCTGTCCGACGAGCTCCGCCCCTTCCCCCGCGACAAGCAGGGGACCGACGCGGGCGTACACGTCGAGCAGCGCCCGCGTAGGGGAGGCGGGGGCGGGGGGGGGCGCGGCCCCCGTGCCCGTGGGGGTGGCGGTCACGCGGGTTGGACGGCCGAAGCGAGAATGCGCGTGCCGGCCCGGGGGTCGTCGAGCAGTCGGAGATCGCCGATGCGGACGGCCCGCGCCCCGGCACGGAGCGCGGCGGTCGCGGCGCGTAGCTTCGCCGCCATGCCTCCCGCCGCCGCGCCCAGCTCGATCAGAGTCTCGACGTCGCCCGCGTCGAGCGCGGGCCGCACCGCGCCGTCCACCTGCACCCCCG
>JAEHDT010000083.1 GCA_016880225.1 Gemmatimonadota bacterium
CTGCTGCGCGCCTTGAGCGTCACGGAGCGCGCCGCCCCGGTCGCGGAGCAGTTCCGCCAGGCGCTCGCCCGCCAGCTCGCGCAGTCGGGCGACGCGGACCGCATCCGACAGCGCACCCCGGGTGAGGTGTTCCGCCAGTCCGTCAGCTGCATGTTGCGCCGGCTCGATCTCGCCCTGACGGCCGCCGAGCGTGGCGAGATCGGCGCTGGGACCGCGGCCTACGAGACGGCCGAAGAGCTGATCGGGGATCTGCGCGCGCTCGAGGCCGGCCTGGCCGGCGCCCACTGCGCGCGCGCGGCGGAGCTGGTGCGGGTGGCGCGCCGTGAGGTCGAAGCATTCCGCTTCAGCACCTTCCGGCTCGACGTGCGCGACAACTCACCCCGCCTGAACGCCGCGCTCGCGGGCCTGTGGCGCGGCCATGCCGCCGCGGAGCCGCCTCCGCCGGGGTCGGCGGAGTGGCGCGCCTGGCTGCAGGGTGAGCTGGCGCGCCCGCTCCAAGCGGGCGGGCCCGAGCCGCCCGCTGGGGCCCTCGAGGCCATCGGCCTGTTCCGGCTGATCCGCGAGATGCGGGACCAGCTGGATCGCGAGGCAATCGGCAGCTTCATTCTCAGCATGACCCACGACGTGGCAGACGTGCTGGGCGTGTACCTGCTCGCCAAGGAGGGAGGCCTGTTCGCCGACGCGGCGGGCACGGAGAGCTGCACACTGCCCATCGTGCCCCTGTTCGAGTCCATCGACGACCTGCGACGCGCGCCGGAGATCGTGCGCGACCTGCTCCAGGTACCGCTGGTGCGGCGCAGCGTGCGGGCGCAGGGGGGCGTGTTCGAAGTGATGATCGGTTACTCCGATTCCAACAAGGACGGCGGCTTCCTGTCGTCGAACTGGGAGCTCGCCAAGACCCAGCTGCGTCTCACCCGCCTGGGCCGCGAGTGCGGCGTGCCGATCGCGTTCTTCCACGGGCGCGGCGGCTCGGTCAGCCGGGGCGGCGCGCCCACGGGCCGGGCGATCGCCGCCCAGCCGGCGGGCTCGATCCAGGGACGACTGCGTCTCACCGAGCAAGGCGAGGTGGTGTCGTTCAAGTACGCCAACCGCGGCACCGCTGCCTACCAGATCGAGCTGCTCGCCGCGAGCGTGCTCGAACACGCCCTGAAGTCGGAGCGCGAGCAGGCGCTCGTCCCGACGACGGAGTTCGACGAGGCGATGGAAGCGCTCTCCGGTGCGGCGCATGCCGCCTACCGCCGCCTCGTCGAGCATCCCCATCTCGTGGACTACTTCCAGGCGGCGAGCCCGGTCGAGGAGATCGCGCTCTTGAACATCGGGTCGCGGCCCGCGCGCCGCACCGGCCTCAGGACGCTCGCCGACCTGCGCGCGATCCCGTGGGTGTTCGCCTGGACGCAGAACCGCCACTTCATTCCGGGGTGGTACGGGGTGGGGACCGGCCTCGACACGTTCCTCGAGGTGCGGGGCACCCGGGGGGAGACGCTCCTGAAGCGAATGTTCGCCGACTTCCGGTTGTTCCGGCTGATCGTGGACGAAGTGGAGAAGACGCTCGCGTACGTCGATCTCGACCTCGCGCGTCAGTACGCCGACCTCGTCACCGATCCGTGGGTGCGCCAGGAGATCTTCTCCCTGGTGACGGACGAGTATCATCGAACGGCGCGAGTGGTGCGCCGCATCACGGGCTGCACCGAGCCAGCCGGGCGGTTCCCGCAGTTCCGCCAGCGGCTCGCCAGTCGTCTCCCCACGTTGAATCAGGTCAACCGCCAGCAGATCGCGCTGCTGCACCGGTACCGGACCGCGCCGGCAGGGAATGAGCGGGACGACCAGCTGGCGGCGCTGCTCCTGTCCATCAATTGCATCGCGGCAGGGTTTGGGACCACGGGGTAACGCCGCCTATATTTCGCGGATGCACGACACCCTCTACTTCTCCGACCATCACTTCCAGATCCGCGACATGGTGCGCGATTTCGCGCAACGCGTCGTGAAGCCCAGCGCGCGCCGCTACGACCTCGCCAGCGAGTTCCCCTGGGACAACGTGAAGCAGATGGCCGAGCTCGGCCTGCTGGGCATTCCCTGGCCGGAGGCGCTGGGCGGGGCGGGGATGGACTATCTCTCCTACATCATGGTGATCCACGAGCTCGCGAAGGTCGATGCGAGCCATGCCATCACCGTGAGCGCGCACACGACCCTCGGCACATCGCCGATCGTCGACTTCGGGACCGACGAGCAGAAGCGGCGGTTCGTCCCGCTGCTCGCCGCGGGGAAAGTGCTGGGCGGGTTCGGCCTGACCGAGCCGGGCGCCGGGTCGGACGCGGGCGGCACCAGCACCACGGCCGTGGCGCGGGGTGACCACTACGTGCTCAACGGTTCGAAGATCTTCATCACCCACGCGGGCGTGGGGGAGATCTTCGTCGTGACGGCCCGGACGGATCCCGCCGCCAAGAAGACGCGCGGCATCACCGCATTCATCGTGACGAAGGATACGAGCGACCTCGAGGAGACCCGGCGCGTGGGCGTGGGTCACGATGCCTCGCTCCCCAAGTGCCGCGGGGTGCTCGCCGCAAAGAAGGAGGACAAACTCGGCTGGCGCGCCTCCGATACGCGCGAGCTCGTGTTCCAGGACGCGGTCGTGCCCAAGGAGAACATCCTCGGACCGCTGAACAACGGCTTCCGGCAGTTCCTCCACACGCTGGACGGCGGTCGCATCGGAATCGGGGCGCTGGCCCTGGGCATCGCCGAGGGTGCGCTCCAGGAATGCCTCGCCTACACGACGACCCGCAAGCAGTTCGGCAGGCCGGTGGCGAGCTTCCAGGGCGTGCACTTCGCGCTCGCCGATATGGCCACCGAGATCGAAGCCGCAACGCATCTCGTGTACCACGCCGCCTGGCTGAAGCAGCACGGCCACCCGTTCAAGAAGGAGGCCGCCATGGCCAAGCTGTACGCCTCGGAACTCGCCATGCGCGCCACCACCAAGGCGGTGCAGCTGCACGGCGGCTACGGCTACACGACCGACTACCCGGTCGAACGGATGATGCGGGACGCGAAGATCTGTGAGATCGGCGAAGGCACGAGCGAGATCCAGCGGATCGTGATCGCGCGGCAGTTGCTCGGCGATCTCGTCGACTAGGGCGCCGCCATCCCCAGGTTCTTCACCAGGAACGCCAACCGGTCCGCCTGCTCCTCGATCAGCTTGCTGGTCGGTTTGCCGGCGCCGTGGCCCGCCTTGGTCTCGATCTCGATCAGTACCGGCTGCGGTCCCGCCTGCGCGGCTTGCAGCGTGGCCGTGAACTTGAAGGAATGCCCCGGCACCACGCGATCGTCGTGATCGGCGGTGGTGACGAGCGTCGCCGGATACCGCGTGCCCGGCCGGAGGTTGTGCAGCGGCGAGTACTTGTACAGGTAGGGGAATTGGGCCGCGCTGTCCGCCGACCCGTAATCCGTCACCCACGCCCAGCCGATCGTGAACTTGTGGAACCGCAGCATGTCCATCACGCCCACCGCGGGGAGGGCGGCCCCGAATAGGTCGGGGCGCTGCGTCATCGCCGCACCGACGAGGAGCCCACCGTTCGAGCCCCCCGCGATGGCGAGCTTGGGGGTCGACGTGTACCCTCGCGCGATCAGATACTCCGCCGCCGCAATGAAGTCGTCGAACACGTTCTGCTTCCGGTCGAGCATGCCCGCCTGATGCCACTCTTCACCGTACTCACCGCCTCCCCGCAGGTTGGGAACCGCGTACACGCCGCCCATCTCGAGCCACGGCAGCATCGCGACGGAGAAGCTCGGCGTGAGGCTGATGTTGAAGCCGCCGTAGCCGTACAGGTACGTCGGGTTCGAGCCGTCGAGCGGGAGGCCCTTCTTGTGCGTGATGAACATCGGCACGCGCGTGCCGTCCTTGCTCGAATAGAACACCTGCTCCGTCTCGTAGGCGGACGGATCGAAATCGATCGTCGGGGCCTTGAAGACGCTGGTCGCTCCGGTCTTGAAGTCGTAGCGGAAGATCGTGGTGGGATACAGGAATGACGTGAATGCGTAGAACATCTCGTCGTCCTTCCGCTCGCCGCTGATCGCGCCGACCGAGCCGAGCACCGGCAGCTCGAGCTCCTTCACGGGCCGCCCGTCCAGCGCGAGCAGCCGCAGCCGGGACGCCGCGTCGTGCATGTAATGGGCGACGAACGTGTCGTGGATGATGTGCACCGCTTCGAGCACGTCCGGCCCCTGGGGGACGACCTCCCGCCAGTTGCTCCGCTCCGGCCTGCGGATGTCGATCGCGAGCACGCGCTTCCTCGGGGCGTCGAGATCGGTGTGGAAGTAGAACACGGGTCCGTCGTTTCCCACGAACGTGTAGCTCGCATCGAAATCGTCGAGCAGCCGCACGACCTCTCCCGGGATCCGCGGGTGCTTCGCGTCCTTCAGGTCGAGGTAGTAGACCCGGTTCCGCCGGTCGGTGCCGAGCCACACCTGCAGCACCGCGTAGCGGCCGTCGTCGGTCACCTCGGCGTTCATGCCCCAGTCTGGCTGGTCGGGGCGTTCGTACACCAGCACGTCCTGCGCCTGGTCGGTGCCGAGCCGGTGGTAGTAGAGCCGCTGAAACCGGTTGACGTCGGTGAGGGCCTTGTCGGAGGGCTCGGGGTAGCGGCTGTAGAAGAATCCGGCGCCGTCCTTGGTCCACGAGGCGCCGGAGAACTTGATCCACTTGACATGGTCGGGCAGATCACGCGCCGTCGCCACGTCGCGCACGCGGAACTCTTCCCAGTCCGACCCGCTCGCCGAGGTGCCGTAGGCGAGGAGCCGCCCGTCCTCCGATACGGCGAGCGTGGACAACGCCACCGTGCCGTCCTCGGACAACAGGTTCGGATCGAGCAGCGTCTCGGGGCTCGCCGAGAGCGAGGTCTGCTTGTACAACACCGACTGGTTCTGCAGGCCGTCGTTCTTGAAGAAGAAGTAGCGGCGCGCCTTTCGGAACGGGGCGCCGTACTTGGGATAGTTCCACACCTTGGTGAGGCGCTCGCGGATCGTCGCGCGCGCCGGAATCGCGGCCAGGTACGCCGACGTGAGCTGGTTCTCCGCCTCGATCCAGGCGCGGCTCTCGGGTGAGTCCGGATCCTCGAGCCAGCGGTACGGATCGGGAACTCGGGTGCCGTGGTAGTCGTCTACGACGTCGCTCTTGCGAGCGGCGGGATACTGGAGCGTCTGGGCGTGGGAGGGCACTGCGCCCGCGAACATGCTGGTCAGGAGAAGACTCCCGGCGAGGGAACGGAGCAGGGATGTGCGCATTTGCTTCATAATCTCGGCCTGGTTGACGTAAGTCGCAAGGGCACTTAGATTTAGACATGTATTGGATCTCGAGCGCCGCGCTGGACGCGGACAGCCTATCCAATCGGTTCAGCTCATCCCCCGTCTATCCACTCGGAATGAGTTCTTGCTGGAACAATCGTAGGATCCCGACCGGCTGCTGGCCGACCGGGGTCGAGGGCACATGCTTTGAAACGGGAAATACTCATCAGCGGGACCGCGCGCGAGACCCGCGTCGCGATCCTGGAGGACGACCGCCTTGTTGAACTGTTGGTGGATCGTCCCGACGCCCGCCGCATGGTGGGCGATATCTACCTCGGCACGGTCGAGGCCGTGCTGCCGGGGATACAGGCCGCGTTCGTCAACATCGGGGCGGAAAAGAGCGCCTTTCTCCACGCTTCGGACCTGATCGAAGCGGAAGACGAGGACGAGCCGTCCGATCACGATGACGACAACGGCAACGGGGGAGGGAACGGCGGCACCCGTTCCGCCCGGCGCCGCGTGCCCAACGTCGCCGACGAGTTGAAGCGCGGCGAAGCCAGAATCGTCCAGGTCATCAAAGAGCCGATCGGCACCAAGGGGCCCCGCGTCACCGCCCAGATTTCCCTGGCGGGCCGGTTCCTCGTGTACATGCCGTTCGCTTCCAAGGTCGGCGTTTCCCGCAAGATCGAAAGCCGCGACCAGCGCGCCAAGCTGCGCGAGCTGGTGTCGAAGCTCGTCCCCGAGAACTCGGGCGGCTGGATCATACGAACGGTCGCCGAGGATCTGACGGAACAGAGCTGCAAGCGGGAGATCGAGCACCTCCACGGCCTGTGGACCAAGATCAAGCGCAAGGCCGGCTCCGTGCGGGCGCCTGCGCTGCTGCAGCGGGAGACGTCCCTCACGCGCGGAATCATCCGGGACCTGTTCTCCGACAAAGTCGACTCGTTGCTGGTCGACTCGAAGACCCTGCACAACGAGATCGTGCAGTACCTGAAGCAGATCGACCCCGACCTGCTCGAGCGCGTCAAGCTGTACGGGGCCGAGACGCCGTTGTTCGACGAGTACGACATCGAGGCCGAGATCCGCAGCCTGTTCCAGCCTCGGGTGGACCTGCCGACCGGCGGCTACATCATCATTCAGCCCACCGAGGCGCTCACGTCGATCGACGTGAACACCGGCCGCTACACCGGCAAGAAGGATCCCGAGAGCACGATCCTCAAGACCAACGTCGAGGCCGCCCGCGAAGTGGCGCGCCAGCTGCGGCTGCGCGACATCGGCGGCATCATCGTCGTCGATTTCATCGACATGGAGTCGCGCGGCAACCGGGAGAAAGTGCTCCAGGAGCTGCGCACCCATCTGGGGCGCGACCGGGCGCGCACCAAGGCGTTCGCGGTGTCGGAGCTCGGGTTGATCGAAATGACGCGCCAGCGGGTGCGCCCGTCGCTGTGGCAGTCGATGACCGCGGAGTGCCCGACCTGTCACGGCATGGGCCGGGTGTTCCGCCCCGAGGTCGTGGTGCGGCGCATGGAGCGCTCGCTCAAGCGGGCCGGCGCGGAGCACAAGGAGCGCCAGCTCGCCGTGCGGCTGCACCCCGATGTGGCCCTGTACCTCGTGGAGCAGGAGCCTAACTTCTTGCGCCAGCTTGAGAAGCTCACCGGTCTCGAGCTCGAGGTGCGCGACGATCCGATGATGCGGCTCGACGAGTTCCGGATGATGGCCAAGCCGGCCGGCAGGGACGTGACCGAGCAGTACGCGGTGGCTTGACGGAACCCCAAGTCCCAGTTAGAGTTCGCGGCCCATGACCTACGCCATTTTCTCCACCGGCGGCGCCCAGTTTCGCGCCGAGCCGGGTGTGACGATCAAGGTCCCGTTGCTCGCAGCCGAGCCCGGGAGCAAGGTGACGTTCGACCGCGTGCTGCTCGCGAGCGACGGCAAGCAGGTGCACGCCGGCACGCCGGTCGTGAAGGGCGCGAAGGTGATGGCCGAGGTGGTGCGGCACGGCAAGGGCGAGAAGATCAAGATCTACCGCTTCGCGCGGCGCACCGGGTTCCGGCGACACGCCGGGCACCGCCAGCCGTTCACCGAAGTGAAGATCGCCGACGTCAAGCTCAAGGACTGAGTGGAGCAGCCATGGCTCACAAGAAAGGTGTCGGTTCCTCCCGCAACGGCCGCGACTCGGGGCCCAAGTACCTCGGCGTGAAGCGGTTCGGCGGAGAGTTCGTGACCGCGGGCAGCATTCTCGTGCGCCAACGCGGCACCAAGATCCATCCCGGCTTGAACGTTCGCCGGGCGTCCGACGACACGCTCTTCACGGTGGTGGACGGGCAGGTCAAGTTCGAGCACAAGAACAAGAAGCGCTACCAGGTGAGCGTGTATCCGAAAGGCTAGACGGCGAGACGGACAGCGGTGGACAGTTGCACGGGGCCAGGAAGAAACTCTCCTGGCCCCTGCCGTTTCCCAAGCGCCGCTCGCCGTCTACCCGTCTCCCCCCCGTCTAGCCGTCTAGTATGTCGGCGGCAACTTCTTGTACCGCTCGAACAGCTCCGTCTGCCGGCTCGTGAGCGGGATCTCCTTGCCCCGAATCAGCACGTGCTCGACCCCGGTCGAGAACTCGAACGGATCACCCGACCAGACCACGACGTTAGCGACCTTGCCGGGCTCGAGCGAGCCATAGCGGTCGGCCACGCCGAACATCTCGGCGGGCGCGAGCGTCACCGCCCGCAGCGCCTGCTCCCACGGCATCCCGTACGACACGGCGTTCCCGGCCTCCTGGCGCAGCAAGCGCGAGTTGTGCGTATTGGTCTCCATCAACGCCACCTTCACCCCGGCCTTCGCGAGCAGCGCCGCGTTCTCGTAGCGGATGCCCAGCGCATCGTACGAGGGAATGTTGTCGAGCGGCTCGACCACGGCCGGCACGCCGGCCGCCGCGAGTTCGCCCGCCACCTCCCACCCCTCCTGCGCGCCCGCCACGATCAGCCGTAGCTTGAACTCCCGTGCCAGCCGCAGCGCCGTCTCGATGTCGCTGCGCCGGTTGGCGTAGGCGATCAGCGGCTCCCGGCCGTGCAGCACCGGCAGCAGTGCCTCGAGGTCGGCGGCGGGCGCCGAGAGCGGCTGCATTTGCGCCCGGTTGAAATCGGTCTTGCGCCGCTCGTACTCGAGCGCGTCGCGGAATACGCTCCGCAACCGCTCCGCTACGCCCGCGCGCGAGCCTCCGGCGTACTGCTTCCCGTTCTCCGACAGGTCCACCACCATCCCGACGGGTGACCGCACCCGCATCTGCTCGATGGTCGGCCCGTCGAGGTCCACCATCACCGCCTGGCCGCTCACCAGATTGCCTGCCGGCGCTACCACGACCGTCGTGACGCCTTCGATCCGTGTCACCGGAATGAGGGCGGAGGCCGGATTGATGCCCTCACCGACGTTGAACGCCGCAGCGATGGTGTCGCCGGCGAGGGTCGCCTCGCGCGTGCCCGGCACCGCTTCGATCTCGACGAGCCCCATTTGCCCTGCGCCGTCGATCAGCCCGGGCGTGATCCACTTGCCGGTCGCGTCGATGCGCTTGGCGTCTGCGGGAACCGCCACATTCGTGCCCACCGCCGCCACGCGGCCGTCCCGCACGAGCACGGTGGCGTTGACTAGCTTCGGACCGGACACGGGATACACCGTGCCCCCGGTGATGGCGATGGTTTGGGCGAGCAGCAGCGCGATCATCGGTCGCTCCCGGGCGCGGGTTCCTGGCCGAGCTCGAAGTCGGTGCGCGGCCGGTGCGCCGGGTCATTCCGGTCGTACACCAGCCATCCGTCGTTGTAGACCTGCACGGCCTTCGCGTACACGGAGAACGGATCCCCCGACCACACCACCACGTCGGCCATCTTGCCCGGCTCGAGCGTTCCCACGATCGAGTCGAGCCCGAGCGCCCACGCCGGGTTCGCCGTGACCCACCGCAGCGCCTGGTCGCGGGTGATCGGAATGCCGGACCGGACACCCGCGTCCATGGCTTTCGCCGCCTCCTGATTGAGGCGCTGGATGCCCCCGGGATCGTCCGAATGGATGATCGGCCGCCCCCCCGCCTGCTGGTTCAGGGCGGCGTTCTGCTGAATCCCGTCCATCGCCTCCTCCTTGAAGCCCCACCAGTCGGCCCACACCGAGACGGCGACGTCGTTCTTCGCGAGCAGGTCGGCGACCTTGTACGACTCCACCGCGTGATGAAACGAGCGGATCTTGAAGCCGAATTCGTGCGCCAGGTCGAGCATCTGCGCCATCTCGTCGGCGCGGTAGCAGTGGTTCTGCACGAGCATGTTGCCGCGCAACACTTCGGCCAGCGACTCGAGCCGGAGGTTGCGCTCCGGCGGATCGCCTTTGTGATCCTTGTTCCACGCGTCCCATTTGCGGCGGTAGCCCTCCGCCTGGATGAACGCGGCCCGATACCCGGCCATGTTGCCCATGCGGGTGGACGGGCCTCCCTTGCGGCCGTACACGCGCTTGGGGTTCTCGCCACACGCCATCTTCAGGCCATAGCGCGCGCCCGGGAACTTCATCTCCTGAACGGTTCGGGCGGGGACCAGCTTGAGAATCGCGCTGCGGCCGCCGATCAGGTTGGCGGACCCGGGAAGCGCCTGGATTGTGGTGATGCCGCCGGCGATGGCGAGGGGAATCTGCGGGTCCTGGGGCCAGAACGAATGCTCCGCCCACACCTCGGCCGTGACCGGGTTCGTCGCCTCGTTGCCGTCCGACTCGGCGTCGGTCCCGGGTGCCGCGTACACGCCGAGATGCGAGTGGTCGTCGATCAGACCGGGCGTCACGAATTTGCCGGTCCCGTCCACCACGACCGCGCCGGCGGGAGCGTCCACCTTGTCGCCCACGGCCACGATGCGGCCGTCCTGGAACAAGATCGAGCCGTTGGGAATCTCCCGGCCCGCCGCCGTCATGATCGTCGCATTGCGGATCACGACGGGCGGATTGGCATGCCGCTGGTACGTGGAGAGGTATTGCGCCCGGCTCGCGCTGGTGCTCTCGGCCGGCCCAGCGGCGGGAGCAGTCGTGGGCGCGGGGGCAGGGGCGGGGGCGGGGGCGGGGGCTTGAGCGGGCGCCGGCGGTGCGGTGGTGCGCGCCCCGGCCGATGCGCACGCGCTCGTGAGCGCGAGCAGCAAGCACAGCGATTGCCGCATGCTGGTGTTCCTCCGCTTCTCGTTACTTGACGAGTTCGACCACGAACGGCTGTCCCACGAACTCGGTCTTCAGGACGCGGCGCGGGACGTCCGTGCTGACGTACATCGTGAACGGCACGCGCGAGCCCGTCACGTCGATCCGGTACGCCTGGAACGAGCCGGCCGGCACCGTGACGGATTCGGGGGCGCCCACCTTGAACGTGAGAACCTTGACGGCGTTCTCGCTCGGCGTGAAGAAGCTCATCGTGAGCGACTTCCCGGGCGTGAGCGGCAGCGCGGGAACGACGAACGGAACGGCGTTCTCGTCCACCGTGCCCGGCGGCAGCGCCGTGTCCACATCGAACCGCTTCACCGTGCCGTCCGGCTGCGGCGCGGCGCTCGAGCCCTTGACGCGCCCGGCGGCGTAGCTCAAGTGCGTCTCCGACTTCTGCCCTTGCTGCACCGTCACCTGATCGACCCGCCGCACCGACCCGTCGCCCGGGTCGAGCACGAGCGAAGTCTGCTGCTGAAACGCTCCGTTGGCGAGGTTCGACCGCTCGGCGTAGACCAGCGAATCCACCGGGCGCCGCACCTCGGATACGGTGAACCCGGCGGGATTGCCTTGGATCACCACGCGCGAGCTGTCGCTGTGGGCCGCGAATTGCGCCGGGTCGAGCGCCACCGGGGCCGCCTTGGGGCTCAAGTCGGCGGGTGAGAGCGGCTTGCCATCCACGTCCACGAGGCGCACGGGCGCGATGGCCCGGAGGCGGTCGTACAGCGTGGCGCCGTCGCCCACGACCACGATCGTGAGCGCATTGCGCCGGTACAGGCGGGCGGCGGCGGTGCGCGCCTGCAGCGCGGTCACCGCGCTCAGGCGCTCCCGGTACAGACGCAGGTAGTCGTCTCCCAAGCCGAGTAGCTTCACGTTCGCGACCTGGCCGGCGATCTGGCTGGGCGTCTCGATGGTGAGCGGGAAGGAGCCGACCAGGAATCCCTTGGCCGCCACGAGCTCCGAGTCGGGAACGGCCTCCGTGCGCATCCGGTCGATCTGGTGGAGCAGCTCACGAAGCGCGCTGTCGGCCACGTCGGTGCGCACCTCGGCGGTCGCCTGCCAGTAGCCGAGGCCGCGGTAGCGGTGCAACGAGGCGTAGGCGCCGTAGGTCCAGCTCTTCTGCTCGCGCAGGATGAGGAACAGCCGCGCGTCCGCGCCGCCGCCGAGCGCCTGCGTCGCGACGCGGGCCGGGTAGTAAACGGGGTCGGTCGGCAGGATCGTGGTGTTCCCGGCCACGATGTTCGCTTGCGCCGAGCCCGGCCGATGCACCAGCAGGATGTCGGTCTTCGTGTGCGCCGCCGGGACCGGGAGGGCGGGGCTCGCCTGGGGTGAACCGCGCCAGCTCCCGAAGGCCTTGTCCGCGAGCTCCCGCGCCTGGGCCTCCGTCACGTCGCCCGCCACGACCAGCAGGGCGCCGGCGGGCCGCAGCCGCTGGCGCGCGAACTGCGCCACGTCCTCGCGCGTCACCGCCTGATAGCTCTCCCGCGTGGGGCTCCGGCCGTAGGGGTTCCGGCCGTAGATCTCGGTACCGAAGAACCGTTGCGCCACCGCTCCCGGCTGCGACAGTTGCAGCGCCAGCGCGGAGAGGGCGCGGGTGCGCGCCAGCTCCAACTCGCTCTCCGGGAACGTGGAATGCAGCACCACGTTGCCCAACAGCTCGAACACGAGGCCGGCCTGGTCACTCAGGGCGTCGGCTGAAATCGTGAGGAAATCGGCTCCCGCCGACGCGCCGAGCGTGCCGCCTACGCCCTCGATCAGGGCGGCGATCTGCTCCGCGCTGCGGCCGTCCGTCCCCTTGGAGAGCAGCTCCGCTGTGAGCTCCGCGAGCCCCTCCCGTCCCGCCGGATCGTAGATCCCGCCGGCGCGGAACGCGAGGCTCACGGACACGACGGGCTGCTCGTGGTGCTCGATCACCACGAGCTGCAAACCGTTCGGGAGCGTCGCCTGCTTGAACGGCGGGAAGCGCACGGGAGTGAGCGGGGTGGGCCTGGGCGGCGTCGTCGGGACTCCTTGCGCGAGCACCGTTCCAGCCGACAGGAAAAGTCCGGCCGCAACCGTGACCACCGTCCGCGTGGTCACTGCGCCCCCTTTTCGGCCGCCGTTCCGGCTGCCGGCGGCTTGACGATGATCACGACCGCATTCGCGGGGTCGAGATACTTGGTCGCCGCGCGGCGGACGTCCGCCGCAGTCACGGCGAGATAGCGCTCCAGGTCGGTGTTGATCTCCGCGAGCGATGGGTGGAACATGTCGTAGTGGTGCAGCTCTTCCGCCTTGCCGAGGGTGGTTTCGCGGTTGTGAATGAAGTTCGCGCGGAACGTGTTCTTCGCCTTGGTGAGCTCCTCGTCCGTCACGCTACCAGTCCGGATGCTATCCAGCTGGGCGGCCAGGAGCGTATCGAGCCTCGAGGGGTCCAGGCCCTGGTTCGCGATCGCCAGCACCAGGAGCACGCCCGGTCCGCGCCGGGAATCGAACGGATTCATCGCCACCTGGGTGCCGAGGGCGGCGCGCTCTCGCCGCACGATGGCGACGTTCAAGCGCGAGCTCTCGCCCTGCCCGAGAATCACATTGAGGAGCTCGATCGGCGGCGTGTCCGGGTCGGCGTGCGGCGGGACGCGGTAGATGCGCACCACGGCCGGCAGGTTGGCGTGCGCGTCCGTCACCTCCCGCCGGATCGTGCCGGGCGAGACAGCCGCGTTACACGTGACGGGCGCGGGATCGGGGTGACGGGGAATCTCGCTGAAGTACTGGTTCACGAGCCGCCGCAGCTCGAGCGGCCGGAAGTCGCCCACCACGACCAGGGTGGCGTTGTTGGGAGCGTAATAGGTATCGAAGAATGCCTGCACGTCGGCCAGCTGCGCAGCGTTCAGGTCGTCCATCGACCCGATGACGGTGTGGGCGTAGGCGAAGCACCCGGTCGAGTCGAACGGCCAGGTCATGCCGTCGATGAACGCGGCCGAGTACGGCTGGTTGTCGATCCGCAGCCGCCGCTCTTCCTTCACCGTCTCCCGCTGGTTGTGGAAATTCTCGTCGGTAATGGCGAGGGCCCGCATGCGATCGGCCTCGAGCCAGAGGGCCAGGTTCAGGCGATTGGAGGGAATCGTCTCGAAGTAGTTGGTGCGGTCTTCCGCGGTGCTGCCGTTCTCCGAGCCACCGGCCCGCGAGATCAGCTGGAAGTGCTCCCCCTTTTTCACGTGGGCCGAGCCTTCGAACATCATGTGCTCGAACAGGTGCGCGAATCCCGAGCGGCTGGGACGCTCATTGCGCGAGCCGGCGTTGTACCAGACGTCCACGGACACGATCGGCGTCGAATGGTCCTCCGAGTACAACACGCGCAGCCCATTGGGCAGCGTGAACGCCTCGTAAGAGATCTGGCCCGCCTGCCCTGGGAGCGCCGCCGGCGGGGCCGCGGCGAGGAGCAGCAGTCCTGTGACGAGCGGCGGGACACGCATACGACCTGTACGCATACGACGCGAGCTCCGTTGCCGAAGAAGTGAGAGGGACTCAGTCGGGCGTCGGAATCACGGGCCCGGAATGCACCAGCTCGAACGAAAACACCCCATCGAGGGTTTCGCCCTTGACGACGCGCCGCAGGGGCCCGGGCGTCGCGTAGATGCGGAAGTCTCCGCTCCGGAGCGGCAACACGTCGAACCGGCCCGCGGGGACCTCGATCGTGGTCACCGGCTCGCCGACGAAGCTCAACGTGACGAGCGAATCGACGAACTCCTTGTAAGCGGGGATGGCGAGCGAATCGCCCGGTGCCGTGTTCGTCACCGCGCCCGCGAGGAACACGTAATCGGAAAGCACGGTGCCCGGCGCGAACGGATGATGCACCGGCACGATCTGGACGTCGCCGCTCTTGGTGCCGACCCGGCGCCGCCCCGAGATCTCGCCCCGCTTCACGTCGAGATCGTGCTCCACCATCACGGTGTCGCTCGCCGGGGAGAACAGGTCGATGTGGTGGAACGTGGAGATCGGCTCGCCGGTGAGACGATTCACCACCACGCGCAGCCGCTCCTCTTCGACCGGGCGAAACTCCGACGAAGCGGTGTAGATCAGCTCCTGGGTCATCTCGAGCGGGCGGATCTCGTACTGCCAGACGGCCCACCCCCGGTCCTCCCCCCGCAGGCGAAACACGAACGAATCGCGCGTCGCGGTCAGCGCGGCAACGTCGAAGCGGAGCGGTTTGGGAGCGACTTGAGCCCGGGCGAGCGCCGGGCTAGCGACCAGCAGGAAACAGAGCCAGCGCATTGGTCTCGAGGATCGCCTTCTTGTGTTGGTCGCTGAGCGGTAGCGCGAGGAACTGATCGATGTTCGCCCGCATGTCCTTGACGCCGGGGCTCGGCCAATCGGTGCCCCACAGGACCCGATCGGCGAACTCGGCGAGACGCGGAAAGTACTCCAACAGGCGAGCCGGCGGAATCCCCGAAACGTCGAGCCACATCCGGCGGTGGCGCCGCAGGACGAAGAACGCCTCGTCCATGTACAACGGCCGGCCGCCGTGCGCCATCACGATGCGGAGATCGGGGAAATCGATCGCCACGTCGTCGAGCTCCATCGGATTGCCGTACTTGGAGCGCGCTCCCGGGAAGACGCTGGTGCCCGTGTGGATCATCACCGGCAGCCCACGTTCCTCCGCGCGACGGTAGATCTTTCCCAGCGCATCGAGACCGTCGGTGTAGGCGTTGGCCGGGAAGCCCTGGTGCGGCGGATGCACCTTGAGCAGCCGGATCCCCAGGTCCACCAGCCCGTCCACGTCGCCCGCGGGATCCCTGGTGAACCGCGCGTGGACGCCGCCGTACGGCAGCAACCGCTCCGGGGCGGCCAGCGCGTACTTGGCGGCGAAGCGGTTGGTGGCGTCGCTGAAGCCCATGATGTCGGGCGACGGATAATTCACGAGACCGGCGCGCCACACCCCCGCACGGTCCATGATCTCGAGCAGGGCGCGCGGATCGTCCATCACCTGGATCATCAGGTCGCGGTGCGCATCCTGGCCGCTCCACATCACGTCGAGCACCTCGGGCTTGAGCTCGCGCCACGGCTGGACATGGATGTGAACGTCGGTAATGCGGGTCAGCGGGGAAGAGGGTCCCGACGCAGCACGGCTCATGGGGCGCAGAAGCTACCGCGCGCGGAGTGGGCCTTCAACCGTGCCTGCAAGCGCATGCGGCGCCGAGCCGCCGCGACACTGGGGGGTGGCGCGGCCGCAACAGGCGCGCGCCGCCCGCGCTGTGGCCGGCGCGCAGCATGCAGGTGCGAAACTTGCGCCCAGCCGACGCTATAGACGCTGGCTCGCGACCCCAACCTGCTGCTACAAGACCCGGAGGCTCCCTATGAGGATCGACGTTCCGTGCCCTCGCCTGACCGCCCTCGGATGCATCCTGCTGCTCGCCTCCTGCGACCGGGGTCCTCTTCCCTCATCGGACCGGGAGCAGGGCATGGACGCGACGCAGTCGGTGAGCGCAGGACCATTCGCGTTCGTGAACTTCTCGCTCGGCGCCGCCGCCGGGACGGTGTGCCCCGGTCCGTCGAGGTGCACTAACGGCGCCGCGGAGCCCGCGATTCGCGCCGACGCCACGGGCACCTTCTACGTGTCCTCCGAGCTTGGCCTCTCCGCCGGCACCCTCGCCTGGAAGTCCACCGACGGCGGGTTGCATTACACGGCTCTCGAATCTCCCAACCAGATCTCCCAGGGGGCGGGAGGTTTGGCGCCCGGGGGCGGCGACACAGACCTGAGCACGGCGCCACAGCCGAACGCCAGCGGCGTCCACAACGTCTACGTCGCGAGCCTCAGCCTGGCGAACGTCACGGTTTCCACGAGTAAGGATGGCGGGCAGACGTGGAGCAAGAACATCCTCAGCGCCACGATTCCCGGCGACGATCGCGAGTGGATCGCCGCCGACCAGGCGACCAAGGTCTGCATCTCGTACCACGACATCGTGACGTTCAACATCGACGTCAGTTGCAGCTTCGACGCGGGCGCGACATTTACCCAGCTGGGGTCGGCGATCGATGCCGCCCATGCCTTCCTGCTCGAGGAAAACTCCACCGGCAACCTGGTGATCGATCCCAACAGCCATGTCATCTATCAGGTATTCAGCGGCATCGCGAACGCCGCGGAGGCCGTCCTCCCCGCCAGCTACCACGCCGTATGGATCGCGATCTCCCGGGACGGCGGCCAGACCTTCACCGACCAAGCCGTGTACGTGAATCCGAGCACCTCGGTCTCGTATGGGCACCAGTTTGTCAACGCGACCGTCGACCGGGCCGGCACCGTCTACGTCGTGTACAACGACAACCACAACCTCTTCTATAGCTTCTCGACGAACAGCGGGTTGACTTGGACGGGGCCAATTCAGATCAACCAGGCCCCGTCCGCCACGGCGGTCATGCCGTGGAGCGTGGCCTGCGCCCCGGGCCAACTGAACGTCGTCTGGTACGGCACGTCCTTCTTCGATGGAACGGCGCCGGACAACTATCCGGCATCGGCGGCGTGGTATGTCTTCTTCGCGCAGAACCGCAACGCGGCGGCTGCCGGCAGTAAGTTCACGCAGGTCGCGGCCACGCCGGTGATCCACTTCGGCGGCGTGTGCGAGGGCGGGATCTCGTGCACGGGGAACCGGGACCTGTACGATGACTTCGGCATCGCGGTGTCTCCGACGACCGGGGCTGCGTCCATTACGTACAGCGACGACCAGCCCGGAAACACCGGATCCGATGACCACACCGCCATCGCCACGCAGACGGCGGGTCCGAGGATCTGCGGCGGAAGCTGAGCGCGGCCGGGCCGGAGCAGGAGCGAGAGCCGAGGCAGCGGGCTGGGACGACCGCAGGTCACACGCGGCGTCTCAGCCGCTCCAGCTGTAGAACCCCTTTCCCGTCTTCTTGCCGAGCTCCCCCTTGGCGACTTTGTCGCGCAGGATCTGCGGGGGCTCGAACTGGCGGTCCTCGAGCGCCTGGAATAGGTGCTCCGCGATCGCGAGCCGTACGTCGAGACCGACCACATCGGTGAGCTTGAGCGGGCCCATTGGGTGGTTGTAGCCGAGCTCCATCGCTTTGTCGATGTCCTCCGCAGAAGCGATGCCCTGCTCGAGCATCCGCATCGCCTCGAGCCCGAGCGCCACACCCAGCCGGCTGGAGGCGAAGCCGGGAGAATCCTTGACGACGATGGGTTCTTTCCCGAGTGCCTTGGCGAACGCCACGGCCCGCTCCACGGATTGGGACGCCATCCGCGGCTGGGTCACTACCTCGACGAGCTGCATCGCGTGCACCGGGTTGAAGAAGTGCATCCCCACGACCCTGCTCTGGTCGCGCACCGCCGCGGCGATGGCCGCGACGGAGAGCGACGAAGTGTTGGTGGCGAGCAGCGCATCGGCCGGCGCCATCCGCTCGACTTCGGCGAACAGCTGCTGCTTCGTCCCTAAGTGCTCGCGCACCGCCTCGATGACGACCTCGGCATCGGCCACCGTGGGCGCGAGATCCGGCTCCGCGTGCAGGCGGCCGGCCGCGGCGGCGCGGTCGGGCTCGGCGAGCTTCCCCCGCCTCACCGCGACCGCGAGCAGATCGGTCACACGGCCGACCGCGAGCTTGAGCGCCTCGGGACGGCTGTCGGTGAGCCGGACGTCGAACCCGGCCAGCGCCGCCACATAAGCGATGCCGTGGCCCATGGTGCCCGCGCCCACGACCGCCACGCGCCCGGCCGTCACGCGGCCCCCGCGCCCACGGCGCGCCGCGCGACGTCCGGGAGATTGGTGCAGAGGCCGTCGACCCGCAGCGCGAGGAGTCGGCGCATGTCTTCGGGGTCGTTGACCGTCCACGCGTAGATCTCGTAGCCAGCGCGGTGCAGGGTGTCGACCAGCGCAGCATCGATCAGGCTCTGGTCTTCCCACAGCACCGTGGCGCCCGTGTCCTCGAGCGCGTCGAGGGGACGCATGGGATACGAGGCGAGCAGGACGCCACGGGCGAGGGCGGGCCGGGCGAGGCCCAGCCGTTTGACGATGCGATGGTCGAAACCGTGCACGGCGCAACGCTGGCGCTCGGGGTCCGCGTCGAGCAGCGTGAACAGCCGGTCGTCGAACTGCGGTGGCAGGGACTTGACCTCGATGAAGACCCGCAGCGTCGGATCGATCACGGCGAGCGCATCCTCGAGCGTCGGGACCGACTCGCCGTTCGGGAGGCGCAGCGAGCGCACCTGGGCCGCGCTCGAGCGTGTGATGTGCGCGCCGCTCACGACCTCGTCGTGGTGGACGAACAGGACGCCGTCCGCCGCCGCGTGCACGTCTAGCTCGATCGCGTCGGCGCCGCGCGCCCGGGCCGCCCGAAAGGCCGCCCGCGAGTTCTCGTATTCGTACCCCGACGCCCCGCGGTGCGCGATGACGAGGCTCACTTGAGGAGGCTGTCCGCCTTCTTCGCCTCGATCCAGCCCGGCTCCTTCTCGATGGTGTGGACCGTGTCGTAATGCTCTGTCTGAGGCAGCACCGTCTGCAGGTACGCCGCGTACTTCGCGGGGTCGTCGATCGGCTGGCCGTCCACGGTGTAGCGCTGGTGCGCGTACATCCCGATCTTGCGGTTGAACTTCGTGTCCGGCACGCGCAGCCAGCGCTCGCGCTCCGGAATGAACATGTTGAGCCGCTCCACCAGCTTGGTGATCTCCTGCCGGTACAGGTCGCGGGAGAGCTCGTTCAGCTTCGCCTTGTCCGGCTCGGTCTGGTGCTCGCGCTCGTCGTAGCGGCCCTTCAGCCCCCACACGTACGCCCAGTGCGCGGAAGACGAGTTGTCGGTGCCGAACAGGTCGAAGGCGGTCGGGATCCACTTGTGGAAGAAGCGTTGGATCACCTCGGGCGGCATCTTGCCAGCCTTCACGATGCGCAGCAGCCCGTTGTTGCCGGTGCCGAGGTGGAACGACTCCTCCTTGAGCATCGGATTCATCGAGCGCGACAGGGGATCGAACGCCGACACGGAGAGCATGGTGAGCTGGAACTTGCCGTCGCGGTCGATGAACTGCGTGTACGTGAAGAAATCGAGCCAGTTGTCCACCAGCTCGTTGAACGAACCGAGCAGGCGCTCGCCTTCATCGGCGCGGCGCTCCAGCAGCTTCGCCGCTTCGCGCTTCCCCTCGTCGCCGAAGTGGCTGCACAGGAGGTAGGACATCTGCCAGCCGTGACGCATCTCCTCGGTCATCACGCGCATGAGCGCCAGCAGGTCGTAGTCCGATGGCGCGTGGGTGAGCAGGTTGCGCTGCTGCTCGACCGACGCGAACTCCGTGTCGCCCTGGTACACGATCAGATTGAGCAGGGCGTCGCGGATGCGCTGATCGGGGATGTGCATCACGGTCGGCCATTTGCGCTGGCCCTTGTAATGGCCGAACTCGATGTGCGGGACCTCCTGGTCCCCGAACTTCGCCTCGAACTTGAAGTTGCGGATCTCTCCCTGGGGCAGGCCGATCGAGTCCTGCCAGTACCGGAAGTAGTCGATCCATTCGTCGAAGTTGTGCAGCTTGCGGACCATCAGCGGCTCCTCTTGGCGAGTGAAGCGCCCCCCGCAATGCGCTCGCGCGCTTCGGGGGTGGCGAACAATTCGGTTTGCTGCCGGATCTCCAGGTCGAGCGCGGCCGTGAGCGAGCTCGCCTCGCTCCGGTACAGCGCCTCCTTCACGCGACGCACCGCCTGGGGCGGGTGTGCGGCCCACTCCCGGGCGAGGGCGTACGCCGTGGACTCGAGCTCGGCGTGCGGGACCACGCGGTCGAACAATCCCAGCGCCAGCGCCTCTTCGGCCGGCACCATGCGCGCGCTCCATACGAGCTCCAGCGCCTTGGAGGGGCCGACCAGGCGGGGCAGGAAGAACGTCCCGCCCCAGTCGGGGACGAGCCCGAGCTTCAGGAACACCTGGCCGATCGAGGCCCGATCGGAGGCGATGCGGTAATCGCAGGCGAGCGCCAGGTTCGCGCCGCCGCCCGCCGCGGGGCCGTTGACGGCCGCGATTACGGGTTGCGGCGCGGCGCGGATGGCGAGCGCCACCTCCTTACCCGCGGCGACCAGCGCCGGGCCGTCGGCGGCGAGCACCCCCAGATCGGCGCCGGCGCAGAACGCCCGGCCCGCGCCCGTGATCACGATGACGCGCACCGCATCGCTCCGCGTGAGCAGGGCGAGCCCTTCCCGCAGCTCTTCGCACAGGGCCCGGTCCAGGGCGTTGAGCTTCTCGGGGCGGTTGAGGGTGACGGTACCGATCCCGCCCGTGATCTCCACCAGGACGCGCTCGTACGCCGCCATCAGGCGCGCTCCACGATCATCGCGATGCCCTGACCGACGCCGATGCACATCGTCGCCAGCCCGAAGCGCGACCTGGTGCGGCGCAGCGCGTGCACCAGCGTCGTCAGAATGCGGGCGCCGGTGGCGCCGAGCGGGTGCCCCAGCGCGATCGCCCCGCCGTAGACGTTCACCTTGGCGGGGTCGAATGCGAGCTCGCGGATACAGGCGATCGCCTGGGCGGCGAACGCCTCGTTCAGCTCGATCAGGTCGATCTGGTCGATGGTCAACCCGGCGCGCTTCAGCACCTTCTGCGTGGCGGGGATGGGCCCGAGCCCCATGCAGCTCGGATCGACACCGGCCACCGCCGTCGCGACGATACGGGCCAGCGGCGTGGTCGGCCGCGAGGTCACGAGCAGCGCGGCGGCTCCGTCATTTATTCCGCTCGACGTGGCGGCGGTGACCGTCCCGTCCTTCTTGAACGCGGGCTTGAGCTTCGCCACGCCCTCGAGCGTCGTCTCCGCCCGGGGATACTCGTCGCGCGTGAAGGCCGTGCCGTCGGGCAGGGGGACCGGCACGAGCTCATCCGTGAAGACGCACGCCTTGAGGGCCGCCTCCGCCCGGTGCTGGCTCTCGACCGCAAACGCATCCTGCTCCGCCCGGCTGATCTTGTAGCGGGCCGCCACGCGCTCGGCCGTCTCACCGAGCGAGATGGTCCAGTCCGTGTTGAGGC
>JAEHDT010000084.1 GCA_016880225.1 Gemmatimonadota bacterium
CGCACCCGGTGCTCGACCTGCGCATCGCTGCCGACCAGTTCCGGGCGCTCGACCTGAAGAACAACGTGGCGATCACCGCCAGCGGGCGGCTCGCGCTGCGGGGGCCCGTGTTCGGGGCCACTCTCACCGGCCAGGCCAAGGTGACGTCGGGGGTGCTGTACTTCGCGGACCTGGTGCAGAAGCGCATCGTGAACCTGGACGAGCTCGCGGACACGTCGCTCGCCTCGCTGATCGCGCAGCAGCGCCTCGGTCCCGAGTTCGAGAACGTGTTCCTCGACAGCCTCCGGATCGACGGCCTCGAGCTGGAGATGGGGAGCGACGTGTGGCTCCGCTCGAACGAAGCGAACATCCAGCTCGCGGGCTCGGTGCGGCTCAGCAAGCGGCGTGACCTGTACCTCGTGAGCGGCACGCTGCAGGCCGTGCGCGGCACCTACCGCCTCAAGGTGGGCTCCGTGCTGTCCCGCGAGTTCGTGGTCACGGAGGGGACGGTGAAGTATTTCGGCACCCCGGACCAGGACGCGGCCCTCGACATCGCGGCGAAGCACGTGGTGCATCCGGTTCCCACGCAGAGTCAGCGCAATCCCGAGGACATCACGGTGGTGGCGCACATCACCGGGACGCTGCTCGTCCCGAAGGTGAGCCTCGAGGCGGAGAAGCGCGAGCTGTCGCAGACGGAGCTCATCTCCTACCTGCTGTTCGGGAAGAGCAGCGTGGATCTGGGCGGAGACCAGGGCGGCATCGCCGATCAACGGGCCGTGGTGCAGAGCATGCTGGCCGTTCTGTCGGGCGAGATCGAGCAGACGATCGTCTCGGGCGGCGTGCCGGTGGACTACGTGGAAATCCGTCCCGGCGGCGGCGGGCAGGGCGATCCGCTGCTCGGCTGGCAGCTCGCCGTGGGGCGGCAGCTCGGCCCCAAGACGTTCCTCGTCGTGAACGCCGGCTTCTGCGAGGGCCGGCAGGTCGGGGTGTGGAACACGCTGGGCCTGTCGCTGCAGTTCCGCATCAGCCCGGAGTGGCGCACGGAGGCGAGCTTCGAGCCGGTCCAGGCGTGCACCGGCCCCACGAGCGATCCGCAGAGCGGCACCGTGCCGCGACAGGTCGGTCTCGATCTCTTCTGGGAGAAACGCTACTAGCGATGACGCGCGCCCTGCTCATCGCGAATCCGGCGGCTGCCCGGACCGACGCCCGTGCCGTCACCACGATCCGCGACACCCTGCGCGGCGGCGGCTGGGCGGTCGAGGTGCGCGCCACTGCGCGGGCGGGCGACGCCCGCCGCTTCGCGGAGGAGGCGCGCACCCAGGGGTTCGACGCGCTGGTGTGCTACGGTGGAGACGGCACGGCCATGGAGATCGCGGCCGGCTCGGTGGGGAGCGGCATCCCGCTCGGACTGGTGCCGGGCGGGACGGGGAACCTGCTGGCGGGCAACCTGCGGCTGCCGCGCCGCCCTGCTACGGCGGCGCGCGTCATTCTCGGCGGCCACACGGCGCCGATCGACCTCGGCGCCGTGGAGCGCGCCGACGGCACCCACTACTTCGCGGTGTGCAGCGGCACCGGGTTCGACGCCCGGCTGATGGCGCGGACCGGATCCGCGGAAAAGCGACGCTGGAAGATGGCGGCGTACGTCATGCGGGCGTTCGCGGCACTGCCGGACGTCACGAGCCCGCTGCACCGGGTCACCGTGGACGGTGTGGCGCACGAGCTGCCGGCGGCCATGGTGTTGATTGCGAACTGCGGCGAGCTCGTGCCCCCATTCCTGCGGCTGCGCGACGGCATCGCGCCGGACGACGGCTGGCTCGACGTGCTCGTGCTGCGGGCCGAGGGCGTGATGCAGAGCGTGGGCGCGTTCCTCGAGCTCGTCCGCCGGCCGGCGAACGGCGCGCGGCGCCTCTGGTTCGCCCGCGGCCGCGCGGTGCGCGTGGAGGTGCTGGAAGGTCCGTCGCAACCGGTGCAGCTCGACGGCGAGCTGTGGGGCGACGCTCCGTTCGAGGCGCGCCTGCGTCCGGCCGCGCTCCCGGTCATCATCGATCCGACGACCGCCCCGTTGCGAGGATCGCCGCGTGCCTGACAGCGTGCTCCTGATCGACGGCGACGCGGACATGCTCCAGACGCTGGGCGACTACTTCGACAAGCTCGGCTACGAGGTGGGGCGCTCCGGCTCCGGCGAAGATGGCCTCGAGGCGTTCGAGCGGCTGCGCCCCGACGTGGTCATCCTCGACCTCGAACTCCCCGACGCCGAGGGCCTTGAGGTGCTGGAGCGCGTTCGCTCACGGGGCGGGTCCGTCATCCTTCTCACCGACCACGGGGACGGCGAGACCGCGGTGCGCGCCATGCAGCGCGACGCGGAGCACCTCCTCACGAAACCCGTGGACCTGCATCACCTGGCGGCCGCCGCGGCGCGGGTGTGCGAGAACGTCCGCCTGGCGCGCGAGAACGCGCTACTGCGCGCGCGGGAGCACGAGCTGGAGGGACTCGAGTCGCTCGGCGTCTCGCCCGCCATCCGGGAGCTCGGCCGGCAGATCGAGCTCCTGGCTGCGAGCGAGCGCTCGGCTGTGCTCCTCACGGGCGAGGGTGGGACGGGCAAGGGCTGGGTGGCCCGGGTGATCCACCAGCTGTCGCCACGCGCCAACGGACCGTTCATCGCAGTGAGCTGCGCCGGCCGCTCCGCCACGTTCCTCGACTCGCAACTGTTCGGGCACGAGAAGGGCGCCTTCGGCGACGCGAGGGAGCGCCGCCGGGGACTGGTCGAGCTCGCCGAAAGCGGCACGGTCTTCCTCGACGAGATCGGCGACGTGTCCGTCGAGCTCCAGCTCAAGCTCCTCATGCTGCTCGAGGCGAAGACGTTCCGGCGGCTGGGCGGCACGCGCGAGCTGCCGGTGGACGTGCGGCTCGTCGCCGCGACCAACCGCGATCTCAGCGCCGAGGTCGCGGCGGGCCGTTTCCGGCAGGACCTGTTCGGGCGCCTCAGCGCGATGGCGCTCCACCTCCCCGCCGTGCGCGAGCGCGCGCGGGAGGACCGCTTGGCCCTGGTCACCCGCATGCTCGTGGACCTGGCGCTCCAGATGCCCGGCTGTCCCGGCGCGTGCAGCGCCGAGGTGCTCGATCGGCTGCTCTCCGGCCCCTGGCCCGGAAACGTGCGCGAGATGCGCAACGTCGTCGAGCGGGCCATGATCCTCGCGCGCGGGGCGAGAGAGCTCGGGCTCGAGCACCTCCCGGCCGACCTGCGCAAGGGCGCGGCCGGAGATCGGCGCCATCAGCCGCAGGCGCTCGCCGAGGTGGAGCGGGTGCACATCGAGAAGACTCTCAGGTTCCACGGAGGCAACCGCACGCGCGCCGCCCTGGAGCTCGGCATTTCGCGCGCCACGCTGATCAATAAGATTAAGGTGTACGGGCTCGAGCTCTCCAGGGGAGGACGCGGACGATGACCGACAAACCGAAGCTGATGGAGCACGACGGCATGGTGTGCCGCTACTGCGGCAACGAGGAGCGCGCCTCGGAGGGCTACCCGTGCGCCGACTGCGGGACGTTCATCTGCCTGATCTGCTCGTTCCGAGGCGTCACGCGCTGCAAGGCCTGCGAAGAGAAGGCCAAGGCGTCGCAGAAGGCCTAGCCCGCCACCTCCCGCCGCTTCCGCACCTCGCGCGCCACATCGTCGGCGGAGGTGCCGAGTTCCTTCGCCAACTTAGCCACCGCGTCGCCCGCCCCCGGCCAGTCACCCGCCGCGGCGAGCGCGGTGAGCGCGATGTCCTCCACTACCGTGGTCCGCTCCTCCAGATCGCGGGTGCGCACCGCCACCTCGCGCGCGAGCCACTGCTCCAGCTCGCGGCGATCGATCTCGAGCTGCCGCTGCCGCAGCGCGCCCTGGAGCGACATCTCCAGCTCGTCCAAGTCCACCGGCTTGATGAGGTAATCGTAGGCGCCGAGCTTGAGACACTCGATCGCCGTGCGGGGCTCGTCGATCGCCGTCAACATGATGATGGCGAGGTCCGAGTCGAGCGCGAGCGCCTTGGGGACCAGCTCCACGCCGCTCATGTTCGGCATGCGGATGTCGGAGAGCATCGCCTGCGGCTGATCCGCCGCCTGGCGGTCGAGCGCTTCGGCGCCGCTCGCCGCCTGTAGCACCTTGTATCCCAGCCGCGTGAGAAACCGGTCCAGGGCCTGGCGAATGCCTTCCTCGTCGTCGACCACCAAGACGGTGGTCGGGGAGTCCTGCGGGTCGGGGTTGGGCATGGCGCTAACGTATGTGGCCTCCACAACCCGAGCAAGCCGACGTATCTTCGCGCTTCCATGGCGCCTTCCGTCCCCTCCAGCATCACCGCGGTCCAGGGCGTCACGGTTGGACACTGGACCGACCTGCCGCGGGCCACGGGGTGCACTGTGGTGCTCGGGCCCGAGGCCGGCATCCGCGCCGCCTGCGCGGTCCGCGGGCGCGCGACCGGCACCCGGGAGCTCGACGCCCTGAGCCCGAACCATCTGGTGGACCGCGTGGATGCGATCCTCCTCACCGGCGGCTCCGCGTACGGGCTCGGCGCGGCCGACGGGGTGATGCGCTGGCTGCGCGAGCGCGGGCGCGGCCTGCCGGTGGGCCCGGCGGGTCGCGTGCCGATCGTGCCGGCCGCCGTGCTGTTCGACTTCGATCTCGCTCCCGGAGGCAAAGCCGATCGCTGGCCGACGGCGGACGACGCGTACCGCGCGTGCGCTGCCGCGTCGCGCGAGGTCGCCGAGGGGTCCGTCGGCGC
>JAEHDT010000085.1 GCA_016880225.1 Gemmatimonadota bacterium
ATCGCCCGCAGCCTCGCGCCGACGTGCTCGATCGGGTGCTCGGCGCCGGCGCGCCGCAGCGCCTCGAAGCGGCGCCCGCCGCTCCGGCTTTCGGCGATCCACTCCCGCGCGAACTCCCCCGATTGGATGTCCGCCAGGATGCGCTGCATCGCGGCCCGCACCTCGGGCGTCACGATCTTCGGGCCACGCGTGTAGTCCCCGTATTCCGCGGTGTCGCTGATCGAGTAGCGCATGAACTTCATGCCGCCGCGATACATCAGGTCCACGATCAGCTTCAGCTCGTGCATGCACTCGAAGTAGGCGATCTCCGGAGCGTACCCCGCGGCCGTGAGGGTCTCGAAACCGGCCTGGATCAGCGCCGTGACGCCGCCGCACAGGACCGTCTGCTCGCCGAACAGGTCGGTCTCCGTTTCCTCGCGGAACGTCGTCTCGAAGACGCCCGCGCGCGCGCAGCCGATCCCCACCGCGTACGCCAGCGCGTCCGCCAGTGCGTTGCCGCTCGCATCCGTGTGCACCGCGACGAGCGCCGGCACCCCCCGGCCCGCCTGGAACTCGCTGCGCACCAGGTGCCCGGGGGACTTCGGGGCGATCATCGCGACGTCCACGCCGGCCGGCGGCACGATCTCTCCGAAGTGTACGTTGAACCCGTGCGCGAACAGCAGGGTCTTGCCGCGTGAGAGGTTCGCAGCCACGCCGGTCTCGTACACCGCGCGCGCCTCCTGATCCGGGACGAGCATCATGATGACATCCGCCGCCCGCGCCGCTTCCGCGACCGGCCGCACGTCCAGCTCCTCCGCCCGTGCTCGCTGCCACGACGCGCCGCCGGGGCGCAGCCCCACGACCACCTGCTTTCCGACGCCAGAATCCCGCAGGTTGAGCACGTGCGCGTGGCCCTGGCTGCCGTATCCGATCACGGCGATCACTCGGGTATCGAGCCGTGCGGGATCGGCGTCCGAGTCGTAGAAAATGCGCGTTTCCGTCGAGCTCATCGTCTGGCCTCCGTAGTGGAATCCTCACCCCCGAGAACCATCACCGACCGCACCCCGATCATCTTCTGAAACTGCTGCGCCACCCGCTCAGCCGTGACCGCGTCGGCCTTCAGCACGAACGTCATTCGCGACACGCCGGCGGTGCCGCTCGGATGCAGCGCGAGTCCCTCGACCGGGACGTTGCGCCGGCGCAGTACGCCTACTGCGCGGTTGAGCGTCGCCAACCCGTCGTCGAGCAGCACGGCGACCGTATGCACGGTTGACGCGGGCGGTTCAGTCACCGGCCGCGCCCACGACCGGCGCCGATTCGATCGGCTCCGACAGCGAGCCGCCGGGTGGAATCATCGGAAACACGTTGGCTTCCTGTTCGATCACGAACTCGACCAGCGCCGGTCCGGGCTGGGCGTTCGCGCGCCCGACGGTATCCGCGAGCTCGGCCGCGTCCTTCACCCGGTAGCCGGGGATGCCGTACGCCTCCGCCAGCTTGACGTAGTCCGGGCTCCAGATCGGGGTGCAGGAGTAGCGCTTCTCATGAAAGAACTGCTGCCACTGCCGCACCATGCCGAGGTAGCCGTTGTTGAAGACCGCCAGCTTCACGGGCAGCCGCTCCTGCACCATGGTCGCGATCTCCGCCATGTTCATCTGGAAGCCGCCGTCGCCCGAGATCGCCCACACCGTATCGCCCGGCCGCGCGAGGTGGACGCCCATGGCCGCCGGCACGGCGAACCCCATGGCGCCCAGACCGCCCGACGTGATGTGGGTGTTGGGGTGCCGGTAGGGAAACAGCTTCGCGACCCACATCTGGTGTTGTCCCACGTCCGAAACAATGGTGCAGGCACCGCCGCTCGCGTCGCAGATGGAGGCGAGGATCGCTTCGGGCGACAGCTCGCCTCGATACGACGCCGGCCCCGGGCGCGCGAAGCTGCGGATGTGCTCCAGCCAGCGGTCGCAGCGCCGCGGCTCCACCGCGGCGAGCAGGCGGCGCGTGACGTCGCGCGCGTCACCCACGATCCCGACGGCGGCGGGCACGTTCTTCCCGATCTCCGCGCGATCGAGGTCGATGTGTACGATGCGCGCCTGGCGCGCGAAGCTCGCGGTGTTGCCGGTGACGCGGTCGTCGAAGCGCAGCCCGATACCGATGATCACGTCGGCGTTCTGGATGGCGCGGTTCACATGCACCTCGCCGTGCATTCCCGGCATGCCGAGGTGGAGCGGGTGGCCGTCGGGGAAAGCGCTGATGCCGAGCAGCGTGGTAATGACCGGGATTCCGGTCTTCTCGGCGAGCGCCCGCACTTCCGCGTACGCCCCGGCGAGGATCGCCCCGTGCCCCACCATGAGGAGCGGCCGTTCCGCACCCTTGATGAGCCGCGCCGCGGCGCGCACTCCGTCTTCAATGGACCCGAGAGCCCGGCCCCGCGTGCCAGTGCGGGGAGCAGGGGTCCCATGCCACTCCACCTTCTGGTTCTGCACGTCCTTGGGCACGTCGACCAGCACCGGCCCCGGCCGGCCCTCCGCCGCGACGGTCATCGCTTCGGCGACGACGTCCGCCAGCTCGGCGGCGTCCTGCACGAGATAGCTGTGCTTGGTGATCGGCATGGTGATGCCGATGATGTCGGTCTCCTGGAAGGCGTCGCGCCCCATCATCGGGCGGGACACCTGCCCGGTGATCGCCACGACGGGGGAGCTGTCCATATGCGCCGCGGCGAGCCCGGTGACGAGGTTCGTCGCCCCCGGGCCAGACGTGGCCACGCACACCCCTACCCGCCCACTCGCCCGCGCGTACCCGTCGGCCGCATGGGCCGCCGCCTGCTCGTGCCGCACCAGGATATGGCGCAGGCGCGGGTGCTCTGGCAGCGCGTGATAGAACGGCATGATGGCGCCGCCCGGGTATCCGAAGATCACCTCCACCCCGGCGTCCACGAGCCCGCGACACAGGATCTCCGCCCCCGAGAGCTTCTCGCTCATGGGCTCACACTCCCCAGAAATAGCTGGCGTTCAGGGATTGGTCCTCCAGCTGGTCGGCGTGGCTCACCTTGTTCAGGGCGTGCACCAGCGCTCGGGCGCTCGCTTCGACGATGTCGGTCGAGGCCCCGTGGCCGGAGAGCGATTTCCCGTCGATCCGCGCCTGCACCAGCACCTGCCCCAGGCTGTCGCGCCCCGGCGTGACCGACTGGACGGTGAGGTTCATGACGTCCACCTGGCGACCCACGACCTTGGCGATCGCCGCGAACGCCGCGGCGATCGGGCCGTTGCCGGAGGCCGTCGCGGAGCGCTCCCGGCCGTCCGCCGCGGGGCCCGCGAGCCGCACGTCGGCGGTCGCGGCCACGGTCCCGCACGTCACCTGGAGATGGGTGAGCCGGTACGCCTCCGGCGCGTCGTGGAACCGCCCGTGCAACAGCGCGAGCAGGTCTTCATCCAGGATCTCGCGCTTCTTGTCCGCGAGCGCGGTGAACTCGCCGTACAGCTTGGCGATGGTCGTGTCGTCCAGCTCGTAACCGAGCTCGCGGTAGCGCCGCTCCAGCGCGTGGCGGCCCGAGTGCTTGCCCAGCACCAGGCTCGAGCGCGCGACCCCCACCTCCTCTGGCCGGATGATCTCGTAGGTGAGGCCGTTCTGGAGCACGCCGTGCTGGTGGATCCCCGCCTCGTGGGCGAACGCGTTGCGCCCCACGACGGCCTTGTTCGGCTGGGGGAACACGCCGATCACGTGGGACAAGAGCTGGCTCGTGCGGTACAGCTCCTGGGGATTCACACCGCAGCGGAACGACACCGCCCCCGGCCGCACCCGTCCCGCCACCACGATCTCCTCCAGCGCCGCGTTGCCGGCGCGCTCGCCGATCCCGTTCACTGTGCACTCGACCTGACCGGCGCCGGCTTCGATCGCCGCCAGCGAATTGGCCACCGCGAGGCCCAGGTCGTCGTGGCAGTGGGCGCTGAAGACCACCCGCTCGGCGCCGGGCACGCGCTCGCGCACGGCGCGGAACATGGTTCCGTACTCGACGGGCAGCGCGTATCCCACCGTATCGGGCAGGTTGATCGTGGTCGCCCCCGCGGCGATCGCGGCCTCCACCACCCGGCACAGGAACTCGAGGTCGGTGCGGGTCGCGTCTTCGGCCGAGAACTCGACGTCGTCCGTGTAGCGGCGGGCGCGCCGCACCGCCTCGCCGGCGCGCTCCAGGCACTGCTCGCGGCTGAGCCGCAGCTTGCACTCGAGGTGCAGGTCGGACGTCGCGATGAAGACGTGGACGCGCGGCCGGGCCGCCGGTTGCAGCGCCTCGCCGGCCAAGTCGATATCGCGGTCGTGGCAGCGGGCCAGGGCGGCGATCACGGGGCGGCGCACCGTCTCGGCGACCATCCGCACGGCGCGCCGATCGCCCTCCGAAGCGCTCGGGAACCCCGCCTCGATCACGTCCACGCCGAGCGCGTCCAGCTGCTGCGCCAGCCGCAGCTTCTCCTCGGCGCTCATCGAGTTGCCGGGCGCCTGCTCGCCGTCGCGCAGGGTCGTGTCGAAGATGATGACGTTGCTCCCCATGATGGGCTCTGCTCCCTTTCCCGGTGCTGGTGGTGGCGACAAAAAAGCCGCGAACCGGTTGGGTCCGCGGCGCTCGATCCTGCCTTGCTGCTCGTCTAGTCGATCATCTCATCGTCTCGCGCGCGCCGCCGACCCCCTCCTGAGCAATCAGGCTCAGCAGGACGAGGACCAGGACCAGCAGCAGCGCGAACGGCATCACGAGCCTATGGCGCTCCGATTCGGGGAATGCGCGGCCGTGACGATCGAATCGGGAGAATAGACCCCGGGACGGGTACGGTCAAGCCTGTCGGAACGGGGGGCGGTACCCACTCAGGTGGGTGGGTTGACGCGTCTGGGCCTGCGGCTTTAGCTATTCCACATCATGCGGCACTACTCGGCGCACCACCGGCATCACCATCGCCACCCGTTCGCGGGGGGGCAGCCGGAGGCGTACACGAGGTAACGAGTAGCCCGTAATCCTTGAGTACAACGCCGACGCCGGCCCCTGAGGCCGGCGTCGTTGTTTTCTGGAACGCCGCCGGCCTCGAGGTTCCGACTCGGCCAACCTCGGAGCGAAGCGATGTTGCGATCATCGAGCGGCGCGGCCCGCCTCCGCCTCGGCCTGCCCAAGGGCCGGATGGAACAGGCTGTCTTGACCCTCCTCGCCGACGCCGGAATCCGCGTGACGCCCGGCGCCCGCGGCTACCGGCCCCACGTGTCGCTCGGCGACACGGAAGCCAAGCTGCTCAAGCCCCAGAACATCCTGGAGATGCTCGCGCTCGGCAGCCGGGACGTCGGCTTCGCGGGCGCGGACTGGGCGACCGAGCTCGCGGCCGACGTGGTCGAGCTGCTCGACACCGGTCTCGACCCCGTGCAGGTCGTGGCGGCGGCGCCCCCCGCGCTCCTCGCGGAGGGTCGCCTCCCGCCGCGTCGCCTCGTGGTCGCATCGGAATACGAGCGGCTCACGCGCCGCTGGATCGGGGAGCGCGCGCTGTCCGCCGAGTTCGTCCGGTCGTACGGCGCGACGGAGGTGTTCCCGCCGGAGGATGCCGACGTGATCGTGGACAACACCGCAACGGGGGCCACGCTCGAGGCGAACGGGCTCGCGGTGGTGGACGAGCTGATGCGGTCTTCCACCCGCGTGTACGCCAACCGCGCCGCGCTCGACGATCCGGCGCGCCGGGGCCGCATCGACGATCTCGTCCTGCTCATCAACTCCGTGCTCGAAGCACGGCGCCGCGTGATGCTCGAGCTGAATGCCTCGGCCGCGTGCCTCGAGGCGGTGGTCGCCGTGCTGCCCTCGATGCGGCAGGCCACGGTGGCCCCGTTGTTCGGAAACGGCGGCTACGCGGTCAAGGCCGCCGTGCCGCGCGACTGCCTGCCGCAGGTGATCCCGGCCGTCAAGGCAGCCGGCGGCACGGACGTGGTGGTGTCCACCCTCTCCCAGATCGTCCCATGACGCTCGCACGCGCCGCCCTGACGGGGCCGATCTCGCGGATCGATCCAGCCGTCGCGTACGCGAGGCCCGAGGCGGCAGGCGACGACCTGCTGCGCCTCGACAGCAACGAGGGGCCGCCCCCGTCCCCCACGCTGGTGGCCGCGCTAGCCGCCGCCGGACCCGAGCTGCTGCGCCGCTATCGCGACGCCGGCGACCTCGAGGCGGCCCTCGCGCTCCGTTTCGGCGTGACGGCGCAGCGCGTCATGGTCACCGCCGGCGCCGACGAGGCGATCGACCGCGCCTGCCG
>JAEHDT010000086.1 GCA_016880225.1 Gemmatimonadota bacterium
CCAAGCAGAACGCGAGGCTCGAGATCTCGACCCCCGCGTCGTCGCCCACCTCCACCCCCACGCTCGCCACGCTGGCCGCGCCGCCCGGACCCGCCCGCTCCTCAACGATGCGGCAGATCTCGAGCGCAACGCTCATCTCATGCATGCACCGGAGCCGTTCGAGCGGTGCACACGTGGCCCCACGCCGCCAGTTGGCGTACCACCGCCGCCACCAGCACGTCCAGCCTGGCCTGCAGGCCCGCACTGAGCTCGCTCGACAGCTCGACACTGGCGGGCTCGAGGCCCACCGCCACCGTCTGCTCGGGGAGCGTGCCCCGCAGCTCCGCCAGCGCCAGCACGTCGCGCAAGTCCACTTCGTGCGGCGAGATCTTGGTGGCGAGGTAGCGGGGCAGCCGGGCCCGCGGAATCACGACCTCCGTTCCGGCCTGCGCGCCGGTCTTGATGGCGTCGATCAGCAGCACCCGCCCGGCGGACTCGATTTCGGGCAGGAGGTTCATTCCCCAAGTGCCGCCGTCCACCAGGTCGACGTCGTCGGGGACGTGCCACCCGGCGCGCAGCCGCTCGAGCGCCGCTATGCCCAGCCCGTCGTCACCCATCAGCGGGTTGCCCAGCCCGATCACGACGGTGCGGCGGTGCTCACTCGTCGACATAGTGCTCATCCGACGGAACGAACCGGCCACCGCTGACGATCGAAGAGATCGTGCCCGAGCGCTCCATCAGGTCGGCCCGCAGAGCGAGGTACAGGTGGATGGGCAGGAAGATGATGAAGACCCAGGTGAGCACGTGGTGCACGAAGTGCACGACCTGGATGCCGCCCAACAGCGGCACCACCCAGCCGAACAGCGTGTACCAGAAGCCGCCGGGGCGGGACTGGCCGTACATCGCGAAGCCCGTCACCGCCATGAGCATCGCCACCCCGTAGATCCCCGTGTAGCTGAACTGCTGCAGCGGGTTGTGCCCGAGATAGTGCGGCGCCTTCTCCGGCTGGATCATGAGGTAGAACTTCACCTGCTTCCACAGATTGATCCAATCCTGCTTGAAGACCGGGAACAACGCCTTCCAGCGCTCGAACTTGTCGCCCGCGAACAACCAGTACAGCCGCACGATCCCCGTGGCGACGAAGACGCCGGCCGCGACGAAGTGCAGGAAGCGCATCCAGCCCATGAGGTAGTGAGAGCTCGCCTCACCGCCCGTGATGAAGTACGGGCGGCCGATGTAGAACCCGGTGACCGCGAGCACCACGATCGCCGCCACCGCCGCCCAGTGCATCGCGCGGATCGGCCAGCCCCACAAATACACCCACTTGTAGTTGCCGGACGGCGGGGCCATGGGCCGGCCCAGGGTGATGCCGCCGAGGGGTTTCATTGGACCTGCACCGACGTGACGAGGTTGCCGGTGGTGTCGAGCACGTGCACCCCGCACGCCATGCAGGGATCGAACGAGTGGATCGTGCGCAGGATCTCGATCGGCTGATCCGGCTTCGCCAGCGGGTGATGGTCCATGAGCGCCGCTTCGTACGGCCCGGGGACGCCCTTGCCATCGCGCGGCGAGCAGTTCCAGGTGCTCGGCACCACGCACTGGTAGCGCGCGATCTTCTGGTCTTCGATCTGCACCCAGTGGCCGAGCGCCCCGCGCGGCGCGTCGAGGTATCCGTACCCTTGGGCCTTGGCGGGCCAGGTGGACGGGTCCCACTTGTCGCCGTTGAACGTCTGGGTGTCGCCGCCCTTGATGCGATCGACCAGCTGGTTGTACCAGTACGACAACCGCCGGGCGAGCAGCACCGTCTCGATCCCCCGTGCGGCCACCCGGCCCAGCGTGGAGAACAGCGCCGGCGGACCGACCTCCAGGCGGTCGAGCACTTCCTTGATGAGTTGCCGCGCCTCCTGATGGCCGGATCCGTACGCCACGAGCATCCGCGCCAATGGCCCGACCTCCATGGCGCGCCCGTCGTAGCGCGGCGCCTTCATCCAGCTGTACTTCTTCTCGTCCTGCAGGTAGGTCCACGGCGTCTTGGGGCCCGAGTACTTGGCCTTGGTCTCGCCTTCGTACGGATGCAGGCCGGCGTCGTCGCCCTTCGAGTATTCGTACCACGAGCTGTTGATGTACTCCTTCACGAGCTTCTCGTCGTACGGCCAGACCTTGGAGATGTCCTTGTTGAGGATGATGCCTCGCGGCAAGTAGAGCGAGCCGATGTCGCGCACGTCCCCGTCGGGGAACTCGCCTACGGCGAGGTAGTTGCCGGTGCCGCCGCCGATCCCCGCCCATTCCTTATAGAAGCCGGCGATGGCCACCAGGTCGGGGAAGTAGACCTGCTCCACGAACCGCTGGGCGCGGGCGATCATGTCGTGGATGTCGGTCAGGCGCTCGGCGTTGATCGTGGCGCGGCTGTCGAGGTTAATCGCCGATGCCATGCCGCCCACCAGGAAATTGGGGTGGGGGTTCTTGCCGCCGAACACCGTGTGCAGCCGGATGACGTCGCGCTGCCAGTCGAGCGCTTCGAGGTAGTGCGCTACCGCGAGCAGGTTCACGGCGGGCGGCAGCTTGTAGGCCGGATGTCCCCAATAGCCGTTCGCGAAGATCCCCAGCTGGCCGCTCCCTACGAACGTCTTCAGGCGGTTCTGCACTTCGCTGAAGTAGGTCTCCGAGTTATTGGGCCAGGGCGACACCTTCTTGGCGAGGGCCGCGGTCTCGGCCGGCTTGGCCGACAGGGCGCTCACCACGTCCACCCAGTCGAGCGCATGCAGGTGGTAGAAGTGAATCACGTGGTCCTGCACGAACTGCATGCCGTGGATCAGGTTGCGGATCAGGTTCGCGTTCGCCGGGATCTTGATGCCGAGCGCATCCTCCACGGCGCGGCAGGACGCCACCGCGTGCACGACGGTGCAGACCCCGCAGATGCGTTGCGTGAACGCCCACGCGTCGCGCGGGTCGCGCCCCTGCATGATGATCTCGATGCCGCGGAACTGCGTGGACGTCGCCCACGCGTTGGTGATCCGGCCATTTTCGGCCTGCGCCTCGATCCGGAGGTGGCCCTCGATGCGGGTGATCGGGTCGACGACGACTCTAGTTCTGGCCATGGCCGCCTCCCTCGCCCTTCTGACCCATCACTGGTAATTGACGCCGCTGGCGGACCTGGTGGACGCCGGTCGCGATCGCGTGCGCCGCCACGCCCGCCGCCGCGCCGACCGCGAGCGCCGCTCCGATCGTGTCGGCGTAGCGCTCGACGCCGAAGCCGGCGACGTTGGGGAGCCGCCCGTAAAACGGGGTCATCGTGTCCCAGAAGTGCCGCTCGGTGCAACCCAGGCAGGGGTGCCCGGCTCCGATCGGCCAGCTGGTCCGGGTGTTCCACATGAAAATGGGGCACGGTGAATACGTCGCCGGCCCCTTGCAGCCCACGTGGTACAGGCACCAGCCCTTGCGGGCCGCTTCGTCGTCGAACTGCTCCACGAACTGCCCGGCGTCGAAGTTGGCCCGCTTGGGACACTGGTCGTGGATGCG
>JAEHDT010000087.1 GCA_016880225.1 Gemmatimonadota bacterium
CCGCCGCACCAAACACTTCATGCGTACCCTGTACGCGCTCAACTCCGCCTGGCGGCTGAAACGCAGTCACACGGCCGGGCCGTCGTCGCGGGACTATTGGCAGGCGGGGAAGAGCGTGAGCGGGATCACGAGCATCGAGCCGGCGGGAGAAATCGTGCGGCGCTTCGCCGCGGCGGCGCGGGCGACTAGTTCCGATCCGGCACCACGCGCCAGCTGACCAAACCGCCGGGCGCGTCGACGAGCGTGACGGTGCGCGCCTGGCCGTCGCCCACCGGGATCGAGTCCGTCGCGAGCAGCGTGTCCATCACGCCGTTATGGGCGATCACCACCGTCCACCTTCCCGGAGTACTCTCGAAGTAGCTCGTCACGGCGCGGAAGTTGAGCGGCTGCCGCGTCGGGATCAGACCGCTCGAGTCGGGCTGGCTGCGATAGGCGTCGATCGCCCCCGCCCCCTCCGCAAAGTTGGCCAAGCGCAGCCGGCCGTGCCCCGGCGCGGGCTGCGAGCCGGTGTCGGACACGACCACCGGGTCTACGATGTGGTCAGACCCCGACACGGAATCGATAAGGAACGCCGTGTAGTTGACACCGCTCAGGGTATTGAAGACGAGCAACACGTGCAGGCCCGAGTTCGCCGGTACGGGCTCGAGCGTGTGCGGGCCGGGTGAGAGGGCCAGCGCCCGGGTCAGCTCACCGAAGGCGAGTGCGCTCGCGAGTGGGCGCTGGTCCACCACCACGTTCAGGGTCGGCCCACCCAGGATCGCGTGCAGCGCCCGGACGACAGATGCCTGGGGCGGCGGCGGGCCGTTGCCGTTGTCGCAGGCGGCGAGCGCCGCGGCCACGGCGATCGCTCCGGCGCAGCGCCTCACGTTTCCCGGTGCACCACGTACACGTTGCGCTGCGCCGTCGGCATGATCACCACGTCGAGGATGTTCACGTGCTCCGGCAGGTTCACCACGTAGGCGATCGTGTCGGCGACGTCGTCCCCCGTGAGCGGCTGCAAGCCCTGATACACCGATTTCGCCCGCTGGCGGTCGCCGTGGAACCGGACTTCGGAGAACTCCGTCTCCACCAATCCAGGATCCACCGACGAGACGCGGATCGGCGTGCCGGCCACGTCGAGGTTCATGCCTTCGGTGAGCGCCCGCACGCCGAACTTGGTGGCGTTGTACACGTTCCCCATCGGGTACGTCTGGTGCCCTGCCGTCGAGCCGATGTTCACGATGTGCCCGCGACCGCGCGCGATCATGTGCGGCAGGATCGCCCGGGTGACGTTCAACAGTCCCTTCAGGTTCGTGTCGATCATGCGGTCCCAGTCCTCGGGATCGCCCTCCTGGATCTTGGTCATGCCGCTCGCGAGCCCGGCGCTGTTGATGAGCACGTCCGGGATGCGGCCGGCGCGCACCAGGGCTTCCGCGGCCCGGTCCACCGCGCCGCGATCGCGCACGTCGACCTGGGCGACGGAGAGCTTTACCCGGTGCTCGGCGCCGAGCTCCGCCGCCAGCCGCTCGAGCCGGTCGGCGCGCCGCGCCCACAGGACGAGGTCCGCTCCCTCGACGGCGAACCGCCGGGCGCACGCCGCCCCGATCCCGGAGCTCGCGCCGGTGATGAGAATCAGCTTCCCCGCAATCCGGCTCACGCCGGGCTCACCAGATCCGGGGGCGCACCGAGTCGGCGCGGACCATCTCGTCGCCCGCGCGGCAGGCGAACGCCTGCGCGAACTCGGACATGTTCGAAAGCGGGCCGTCCACCCGCCAGCGCGGCGGCGAGTGGGGGTTCGTGCCGACCATGAGCCGGGCGTAGGCGTCACGGTACTTCTCCCGCCAGATCCGCGCCCAGCCGAGGAAGAACCGCTGCTCGGGGGTGAAGCCGTCGATCAGCGCCGGGCGCGGCTTGCCGGCGAGCGAGCGCTCGAACGCGGCGTACGCGATCCGCAGCCCGTTCAGGTCGGCGAGGTTCTCGCCCAGGGTCAGGCGGCCATTGACGTGCAGGGTGTCGACGGCCACGTAGCCACCGAACTGGTCCACCACGAGTTGTGCCTGGGCCTTGAACCGGTCCCCATCCGCCTGCGTCCACCAGTCTCGTAGATTGCCGTCGGCGTCGTACTGACGCCCCGCGTCGTCGAACCCATGCGTCAGTTCGTGACCGATGACCGCGCCCATGCCGCCGTAGTTGATCGCGTCGTCGGCGTCCGGGTTGAAGAACGGCGGCTGCAGAATCCCGGCGGGAAACACGATCTCGTTCATCCGCGGGTTGTAGTAGGCGTTGACCGTCGGCGGCGTCATCCCCCAGCGGCTGCGGTCCACCGGCTTCCCGATCTCCGCGAGCCGTTGGCCGGTGTCGAACTCGGAGGCGGAGAGCAGATTCGCCACGAACGGCCCCGGCTCGACGGCGAGCCCGGCGTAGTCCCGCCAGCGGTCGGGATAGCCGATCTTGTTCGCATAGGCCGCGAGCTTGGCGAGTGCCTGCTGCCGCGTGGCGTCGCTCATCCATTCGAGCGCGTGCAGGCGGTCGCGCATCACCGCCTCGAGGTTGTGTACCATCTCGAGGGCGCGCCGCTTTGCGTCGGGGCCGAACGTCCGCGCCACGTACTCCTGGCCGAGCGCCTCCCCGAGCGCGTTGTCGGTCGCCTGCACGCAGCGGCGCCACCGCGGCTGTTGCTCCTTCACCCCGGTGAGCAGCTGCTGAAACCGGAAGGCTTCGTCCGCGAAAGAGGTGCCAAGCCAGGGAGCCGTCCGCTCGAGCAGATGCCAGCGGAGGTACCAGCGCCAGTCGTCGATCGGCCGCTCGCGGACGAGGTCGCTCAGCCGCTTGAAGAAGCCGGGCTGGCGCACGTTGAGTGCGGAGACCGCCGGGGCACCGACGGCCGCGAAATACTCCGGCCACGCGATGGCGGGGCTGAGCGCGCCGAGCTCAGCAACCGACATCTTGTGGTACACGGCGTTCGGATCGCGCTGCTCGACCCGCGTCATGGAGGCGCTCGCGAGCTCCGACTCGAGCGCCATGATGCGCTGCGCCGCCGCGCCAGCCTCGTCGGCGCCGGCGCCTCCGAGCTCGAGCATCCGCGCGACGTGGGCGACGTACGCCTGCTTGAGGCGCTCGGACGCACTGTCGGTCTTCGTGTAGTAGTCGCGGTCGGGGAGGCCCAGCCCGCCCTGACCCGCCTCCGCGATCACCTCGCTCGACCGCTTCGCGTCCGGTCCCGCGGTGAAGGAGAACAACACCCGCGCCCCAATGCGCTGCAGCCGCGCCACCTCCGTTTGCAGGTCCGCCGTCGAGCTCACGCGCGCAATCCGGTCGAGCGCCGGCCGGAGCGGCCCGACCCCGGCCGCGTCCGCGGCCGCGGAGTCGAGGCACGTCCCGTAGAACGTGCCGAGCATGCGGCGGTTGCTCCCCCGCGGCGCCGCGCCGTCCTTGGCCGCCGCCTCGAGCACGTCGTGCAGCACGTCCAGGTTGCGCACGTACAGCTCGTTGAAGCTTCCCCACGTCGGGAAGGCAGCGGGAATCTCCGTACGGGCGAGCCAGCCGCCATTCGCGAACCGGAAGAAATCGCTGCACGGGGCGCATGTGGTGTCGAGGCTCGACCGATCGAACGCGCGTGCCGCCGATGCGGGCTGCGGCGCCACACGGGGCGCCGCGTGACTGCATCCCAACAACGCGGCGGCCACCGCCGCGACCCGGACGCTGCGAGAGCTCATGATCCGACCTCCCTATCTCATGTTCCCGGTGTGCCCCAGCGAGTAGCGGCCCGGCTGCGGCCACACGCACAGTCCATGAGGCTCCCGTCCCACCGGGATGCGGTGCGTGAGCCGCCCGGTCCCCGTGTCGAACACGTACACCTCATCGTCGTAGCGGCCCGACACCCATAGCTCCCTCCCGTCCGCGCTCACGTTCCCCATGTCGGGACTGCCGCCGCCCGGAACCGGCCACGTGGCCACGATGCGCCGGGTCCGCGGGTCGAGCACGCTGATGGACCCAGGCCCGCGGCGTCCGCCCGCGGTCGTGTTCCAGCCTCGATTCGTGACGTACATGAGCCGCCCGTCGCGACTGGGATAGATCCCGTGGGTCCCCCTCCCCGTCGCGATGAATCCGATGCGCCGGAACGCCTCCGGATCGACCAAGAACACGCCGTTCGCTTTCATGTCGGCGACGAAGAACGTGCGCCCGTCGGGCGCGGAGCGGATGTCCTGCGGCATGGCGGTGCTGTCGAGCCCGCCGGGGTCGAGCATCAGATAGCCGGTCACCGTGCGGGTCGCGAGATCGACCTTCACGAGCCGTCCCGAGAACTCGCACGTCGCGATCGCGAACCGGCCGTCGGCGGCGAACTCCATGTGGTCCACGCCCCGGCATTGCACCGGGATGGACTGGACCAGCGCCATGGTTTTCGCGTCGCGGAAGTCGAGCCGCCGCCGCCGCTCGGCCACCACGATGGCAAAGCGACCGTCCGGTGTGAAGTACATGTTGTACGGATCGGCCACCGGCACGCTCGGCCCCTCGCGACCGGTCACGGGATCGATCGGCGTCAGGCTGTTGCCCCGATTGTTCGCCACCCAGAGCGTCGTGAGGTCGTAGGAGGGAACCACGTGCTGTGGCAGGGCGCCCGTGGGGAAGGTCCGCAGCACGCGGTAGCGGCGTGGATCGATCACCGTCACGGTGCCGTCGCGCAGGTTGGGTACGTAGACGAGCGGTCGCGCCGCGGCGGCGGCCGGGGCCAGACGGCCCACTCCCGTCGCCGCGTAGATATTGCGGCCGTCCGGGCGCGGCTCGGTGTCGGGCGCTGCCACCCGTGCAGCCGCTCCCGGCTTGCGCTCACCGCGGCACGCCGCCGCCAGCGCCAGCGCGTACAGCACGTCACGCGCGCGGGAGCGTCTGGACCACGGGGCGAACATCGGTAGCGTCACGGGGGCGTAAGATACACGCGTTGAGACGCCCGCGGAGCGGGTCATGAACGCCCCCAGGCGATGAGCATCTTCCCGACGTTGCGGTTCTCCCGCATTCGCTGAAACGCCTCCGCCGCCCGCTCGGCGGGGACCACCGCGTCGACTGTGACGCGCAGCCTGCCCGCGGCGAACTCCGGCACGATCTCCTCCCGGAACCGGGCCACGAGCGTCGCCTTCTCCGCCCGGCTCCGGGACCGGAGCGTCGAGCCCACGATGCGGGCGCGCTTCCGCATCAGCAGGGCGAGGTCCACATCCGCGCGGGCGCCCCCCATCGTCGCGATGATGACGATCCGTCCCCCCGTCGCGAGCAGCCGCAGGTCGCCCGCCAGGCTCGACGCGCCGACCGGGTCCAGCACCGCCGCCACGGCGTCGCGCCCCCACCGGGCCTCGATCTCCGCGACAGGGTCGTGCTGCGTGGTATCGATCGCGACGTCCGCGCCGGCCCGCTGGAGCGCCGCGACCTTCCCGGCGCTGCGGGTCGTGGCGGCGACCTTCGCGCCCGCGAGCTTCGCGATTTGAATCGCCGCGAGCCCCACACCCGAAGCGCCGCCGTGCACGAGCACGCCGCTATCCCGCGCCAGCCCGCCTTCCACCACGAGATTCACGAACGCCGTGAGAAACGCCTCCGGAATGGCGGCCGCACTGACCAGGTCCACGCCGGCCGGCGCGGGAAACACCTGGCCCTCGGGGGCGGCGACGTACTCGGCGTGTCCGCCACCCGCGAGCAGGGCGCACACCGGCTCCCCGGTGTCGTCCCGCGTTCCCGACACCTCGAGCCCCACGATGTCGGACTCGCCGGGCGGTGGCGGGTAGCGCCCCGCAATCTGCGACAGGTCGGCCCGGTTCAAGCCGGAGGCGGTCACGCGGATCAGGATCTCGCCGGGGCCCGGGATCGGCACCGCCATCTCGCGCAGCGAGGCGACATAGCGGCCCTGCGGCTCGGAGACGTGCAGGTACTTCATGGCGGCAATACTAGCCGCGCGGGGCCGCCGCGTGCAAAATTCCGCGGCCATGCCCAAGCGCTGCTGGGGAGACCGGAACCCGCTGCTCGCCGCCTACCACGACCACGAGTGGGGCGTGCCGTTGTACAATGATCGCGACTTGTTCGCGAAGCTGGTGCTGGACGGCTTCCAGGCCGGCCTCTCGTGGCAGGTGATTCTGAACAAGCGCGCCCGGTTCCTCGAGGCCTTCGACGGCTTCGACCCCGAGCGCATGGCCCGCTACGACCGGAAGAAGATCGTTCAGCTCTTGAAGGACCCCGGCATCGTGCGTAACCGCCAGAAGGTCGCGGCGGCGGTATCCAATGCGCGCGCGTTCCTCGACTTCGTGCCCCCCGGCAGTGCCGGAGGGTTCGGCGCGTTTCTCTGGGGCTTCGTGGGAGGGGCGCCGAAGCAGAACCGGCGGCGCTCGATCCGTGAGCTGCCGGCGCGCACCCGCGAATCGGACGCGATGAGCGAGGCGCTCGTGAAGCGTGGGTTTCGCTTCGTCGGGCCCACCATCTGTTACGCGTTCATGCAGGCCGTCGGCATGGTCAATGATCATCTCGTCACCTGCTTCCGCCACGGCGAGGTGCAGCGTCTCGCCGCCCCGGGCCGGAGCCGGTGACCGGGGCTGCTCCCGCACTCGAGGCGGCGACGCTCCGCCGCGTCACCCGGCGGCTCATCCCGTTCATGTTCCTCCTCTACATCGCGAACTACCTGGACCGCGTGAACGTGAGCTTCGCCGCCCTCCAGATGAACCGCGATCTCGGGTTCAGCGCCAGCGCCTACGGCCTCGGGGCGGGGATGTTCTTCCTCGGCTACTGCGTCTTCCAGGTGCCGAGTAACCTCGTCCTCGCGCGGGTGGGAGCGCGGCGCTGGATCGGCGCGATCATGATCGTCTGGGGCGCGATCGCGTCGGCGATGATGCTGGTGCGCGGCGTGGCGAGCTTCTACGCGCTGCGGTTCCTGCTCGGCGTCGTGGAAGCCGGATTCTTTCCCGGCATGATCTTCTATCTCGCCAACTGGTTCCCGGCGGCGCATCGCGCGCGGGCGGTGGCGCGATTCATGACGGCCATCCCTCTCTCGGGGGTCGTAGGCGGACCGCTGTCCGGCTGGTTGCTCGGCTGGAACGGCGTCGCCGGACTCGCGGGGTGGCAGTGGCTGTTCGTGCTGGAAGGGCTGCCCTCTATCGTGCTGGGCGTGGTCGCCCTGCGCTACCTGACCGACCGCCCCGAGGATGCCGCCTGGCTGCCCGTCGACGGACGCGCCTGGCTCGCCGAGCGCCTTCGGGAGGAGCGCGCGAACGGGTCCGACCGCCGGCGAGCGAGCCTGCGGCTGGCGTTGCTGGACGGCGTCGTATGGCGGTTGGGGGTTTTGTATTTCCTCATCGTGGTGGGCCTGTACGGCCAGGGACTATGGCTGCCGCAGCTCATCAAGGGCTCCTCGCACCTGGGCGATCTCACGGTGGGGCTCCTCGCCGCGGCGCCGGCGCTCGCGGCCGCCGTGGCGATGGTCGCGATCGCCGCGCATTCGGATCGCTCCGGCGAGCGGCACGCGCACGTCGCCGTTCCGCTGGTGGCGGGCGCGATCGGCTTCGCCGTGACGGCGCTCGCCGTCGACTCGCCGCTCGTCGCCACAGCCGCCCTCTCACTCGCCGCGATCGGGTTCACGGGCGCCCTCGGGCCGTTCTGGGCGCTCCCCACGTCGTTCCTGAGCGGGGCGGCGGCGGCCGGCGGCATCGCGCTCATCAACTCGCTCGGCAACATCGCGGGCTTCGCCGGCCCCTACCTGGTGGGCGTCGTGAAGGATGCGACCGGCGGCTTCGCCGGCGCGCTGCTCGCGTTCGCGGTGCTCATGCTCGCCGGAGCGTTGCTCGCGCTTTGGCTCGGGCGCGCGCCGCTCACGACAGCTCGGCCGTAGCGAGAAGGCGCGGGGGCCGCCGCACCTTGGTCGCCTGCTCGTAGGCGTACGCCAGCTTGATCAGCGTCCCCTCGGTCCACGGCCGGCCCACGAACGACAGCCCCACCGGCAGGCCGCGCACGTAACCCATCGGCACGGTGACGTGGGGGTAGCCCGCGACCGCTGCCGGGCTGGAGAAGCTCCCCCCGCCGCTTGGATCCCCGTTGACCAGATCGATCAGCGACGCGGGCCCGCCTGTGGGCGCGATCAAGGCGTCGAGCTGATGCTCGGCTATTACCGCGTCGATTCCCTGGATGCGGGCGAGCAGGTGGTCTTTGTCGAGCGCCCGCAGATAGTCCTGGTCGCTGAGCGGCCCCTTGGCCTGCGCCTGGACGAAGATCTCCTGGCCGAAGTACGGCATCTCGCGATCCTTGGCGCGCTCGTTGAACGCGATCAGGTCCTCGAGGGTCCTGGCCGCCGCGCCCGGGGCCCACTCGGCGAGGTAGCGGTTCAGGTCCGCCTTGAACTCGTACAGCAGCACCGCGAATTCCGAATCGTCGAACTGGCCGGCGGTAGCGATGTCGGCGGGATCGACGATCACGGCGCCGAGCCGCTTCAGCGCGTCGATCGCCGTCTCCATCAGGGCGTCGGTCGCCGGACTGTAGCCCATGAAGCGCGCCCGGCACACCCCCAGCCGCGCGCCCTTCGCGCCCGCGGGGTCGAGGAAGCTCGCATAGTCGGCGCGCGCCTGGCCGGCGCTCGCGGACGTCGCCTCATCGCGCGCGTCTGCGCCCACGATCGTCCCCAGCAGGGCGGCAGCGTCGGCGACGGTGCGCGCCATCGGCCCCGCCGTGTCCTGGCTGTGGGCGATGGGAATGATTCCCGCCCGGCTCACGAGGCCGAGGGTGGGCTTGATCCCCACAATACCGCAGCACGTGGATGGCGACACGATCGAGCCGTCGGTTTCCGTCCCGATCGCCACGGCGCACAGGTTAGCTGAGACGGCCACGGCCGAGCCCGAGCTCGAGCCGGACGGCGTGCGGTCGAGCGCGTAGGGATTGCGGCACTGGCCGCCGCGCCCGCTCCATCCGCTGGACGAATGAGTCGAGCGGAAGTTCGCCCACTCGGACAGGTTGGCCTTGCCCAGGATCACGGCGCCCGCGGCGCGGAGGCGCTCCACCACGAACGCGTCCCGCGGCGGCGTCACACCCACGAGCGCGAGCGAGCCCGCGGTGCTCTGCATCCGGTCCCGTGTCGCCACGTTGTCCTTCACGAGCACCGGGATCCCGTGCAGCGGCCCGCGCGGGCCCTTGGCCTTCCGCTCGGCGTCGAGCGCCGCCGCCTGCCCGGGGGCGTCGGGATTGGTCTCGAGTAGCGCGCGCAGCCCCGGTCCGCGCCGGTCCAGCTCGTCGATCCGCTGCAGGTACGCTGCCACCAGGGCGCGGCTCGTGTACTTGCCCGATTGCATCCCGGCCTGCAGCCCGGCGATGGTCGCTTCCTCGAGCTCGAACGGCGGCGGGGGTGGCGGCGGCGGCGCCGCCCGGCTGACCCCGCGCGCGAGCGCGGGGACCACGGGCGCCGAGGCTGCCGCCGCCCCGCTCGTCACTGCGTACTCGAGAAAGCTGCGACGATCCATCGCGCAATCGCTCATGGCGGTCTCCTGGCGAAATGACGGGTGGGCCAAAACGGGGCTAAACTTGGCGTGACCCGGACGGGACGGCCAGCGACGATGCGGACGGTGGGGGGACAGTCGGACGTGGGAAGCTTGCGCCGGGTGGTGGTGAAGCACGCCCGCGATGCGTTCGCGAGCGAGGCCGCGATCGACCGGCAGTGGCGTGATCTCCGCTACACCGCCCGCCCCGACCTCGCGACGGCGAGCGCCGAGTACGACCACTTCCTGGCGCTACTCCGCCACGCCGGGGTTGAGGTCACCTGCCTTCCCCCCGCCGAGGCCGTGGGACTCGACTCGCTGTACGTGCGGGACGCATCGATCGTGTGCGACCGCGGGCTGATCCTCTGCAACATGGGGAAGCCGCAGCGCCGCGGGGAGCCGGCCGCGCAGGAGGCGGCGCTCCGGGTCGCCGGAATCCCGATCCACGGCCGTATCGGCGGCAGCGGAACCGTCGAAGGCGGCGACGTGTGCTGGATCGACGGGCGAACGCTGGCCGTGGGGCGCGGCTATCGCACCAATGACGAGGGCATCCGCCAGTTGCGGGAACTGGTGCGGGAATGCGTGGATGAAGTGGTGGTGGTTCCCCTTCCCCACTGGCGCGGGCCGGAGGACGTGTTCCATCTCATGTCCATCGTGAGCCCGGTCGACCGCGACCTCTGGCTCGTGTATGCGCCGCTCCTGCCGGTCCCGTTTCGCGAGGCGCTCGTCTCGCGCGGCATCGCCCTCGTCGAGGTTCCGGCGGCGGAGCTCGAAACGCTCGGTTGCAACGTCCTGGCAGTCGCGCCCCGGCGAGTGGTGATGGTGGCCGGCAATCCGGAGACGCGGGCCCGGCTGGAGGGCGCCGGCGTCACGGTGCACGAGTTCGGCGGGCGGGAGATCTGCCTGAAGGGGGGCGGCGGGCCGACCTGTCTCACCCGTCCGCTGCTGCGCGACCCGATCTGACCACCCGCGACCGCGGCGGCCTTATATTGGACCTCGAACCCCCCTTTGGGAGGTCCTTATGTCGAGAACCGTACTGGCCGCGGCAGCGCTGATGGGACTCATCGCGTGCGGAGGCGGCGCCAAGCCGTCGACCAAGCGCCCCGCTTCGTCCGCTCCGGCGGCGACGACCACATCCGGCGCCACCGCGCAGCCCTCGCAGCAACAGAAGAAGAAGGCGGCCGCCAAGCCCGACACGACGCGGCCGAAGAACCCGCTGACGAATTAGGCTGGATCAGGCCGACAGCGCGCGCAGCTCCGCCTCGACGCGCTCGCGTCCGACCGCTTCTCCCAGCGAGTCGAAGATCTCGCGGGCGCGCTCGAGGTAGGCGCGCGCTTCGTCCTGTTGACCGAGCCGGCTCCGGAACAAGCCGTAGGCGAGGTAGACCTGCGCCTCGGTCGCGAGCGAGCGGTCCAGCGCCTTGGCCAGCTCGATCGCCTGCTCGAAGAAGACGAAGCCGGTCTCGTCTGCTTGCACCCCGCGCAACCGCCCCATCAGCGTATACACCTGCACCAGGCGGCGCATGGCGTTGTCGGCGATGGCGACCTGCTCCGCGCGCCGCAGCTCCGCCTCGGCCTCGAGCAGACGGCCGGCCTCGAGATCGAGCTGCGCCAGGTTGAGCCGGACCGACAGCTCGAGTCCGGGGTCGCGCGTGGCCCGCTGCGACCAGGCCAGCGCCTCCCGGTAGGCCGCCGCGGCGGGCCCGTGCCGCCCGAGCTGGGCGTCGAGCTGTCCCTGCTCGTTGAGCACCCGCGCCGTCTCGTCGGCGCTACCGGCCGATTCGAAGCGCTCGCGCGCCCGGCGCAGGAAGTCGCCAGCAGCGGCGAGGTCGCCCTGCTTCCGGGCGAGCACTCCGAGCTGGCGCTCCAACCGTCCGGCACGGGAGCCGTCCCCGGCGGCCTCGGCGAGTCGCAGCCCCCGGCTGTACCAGGCCTGCGCGCCGGCCCACTGCCCCTGCGCGAGCGCGGCGTCACCCAACCCCTCGCAGGCGGCCGTGGCTCCTGCCTGGTCGAACTCCGCTTCGGCGAGGGCGAGCGCACGCTGGAAATGGCGCGCTCCGTCCGCGTTCTTGCCCAGCGCCAGACTGGCATGGCCCAGGGCGCGCAGGCACTCCACCTCGGGGCGGCGGTCCTGGAGCGCCTGGCCCACCTGCAGCGCGACGTCGTACCAGGCCTGCGCCTGGGTGAACCGGCCCACGCCTTCTTCGAGCCGGCCGGCGCGCAGCAGCGCGGACACGACGCCCGCCGCGTCGCCGCGCTGCTGGGCCTCGAGCGCGTCCACGTACTCGCGGTACAGCGCCTGCAAGTGCCCGACGATCCGGTGGAACGCCTGCTGCATCCGCCGGCGCACCTCGTCGGGGTGGACGCCCCGCTTGCCGAGGGTGAGGTACGGGCCCGAGCTGGACCACAACGCGCGCTCATCCGGGCGCGACAGGGATACGACCAGCGCGCGCAGCGGATCGAGCGCCTCGAGCTCGGGCATGAGCCCGAGCGCCTTCTCCACCCGGACCGGCGGGAGCCCGGTCACAGGCCGTACTCTTTCATCTTGCGCGTCAGGGTGTTGCGGTGGATGCCGAGGATCTCAGCCGCCGCGCCGATCTGCCCATTGGTATGCGCCAGCACCCGGGCGATGTGCCGGGCCTCGATTTCCGCCAGCGTGAGGAGACCCCCCTGGGGCCGATCGGCGAGCGTGACCGCTTCGCCCCGCAGCTCTTCGGGCAGGTGCTCGGCCCGCAGGACGTCCTCGCCGCCAACGATGACGGCACGCTCGATCACGTTGCGCAGCTCGCGCACGTTGCCCACCCACGCGTGGCCGCGCAGCAGGTCCAGCGCGCGGTCCGAGATCGCGTGGATCTGCTTTCCGTAGCGTTCGGCGAACTGGCGGACGAAGTAGGCGGTGAGCAGCACGAGGTCGTCGCCCCGCTCCCCCAGCCGGGGGAGGCGGATGGTGACGACCGCCAACCGATAGTAGAGATCCTCGCGGAAGCGCCCCTGCTGGATCGCCTCTTTGAGATCGCGGTTGGTGGCTGCGATCATCCGGACGTCCACGGGGATCGCTTCGGCGCCGCCCACCCGCTCGATCTCGCGTTCCTGCACCGCGCGCAGGATCTTGGCCTGCAGCGCGAGGCTCATGTCGGCGATTTCGTCGAGGAACAGCGTGCCGCCCGCCGCCTGCTCGAACCGCCCGATCTTCCGCGTGACGGCGCCGGTGAACGCGCCCTTCTCGTGGCCGAACAGCTCGCTCTCGAGCAGGTTCTCGGGGATCGCGGCGCAATTCACCGCGACGAAAGCGCCCGTCGCCTTCGGCCCGTTCACATGGAGGGCGCGGGCCACGACCTCCTTGCCCGTGCCCGACTCTCCCTGCACGAGCACCGTGGCGGCGCTGCCGGCGACCCGGGCGAGCAGCTTGTAGACGTCGAGCATCGCGGGACTCTGCCCGACGAGCGCGTAGGGACCCACCGCCTGGGCCTCGACCGGCGGCAGGGGCAGTGCGGTTTCGGCGGCGGCGGAGCGGATTCGCTCGAGCGCCGCCATGAGGTCGTCCCGGCGCAGCGGCAGCGACAGAACGTCGAGCACGCCGGCCTTCTCGGCGCGCAGCACGAGCCCCATTGACGGCGTCGGCGCCGCGGCGAGGAGCCGCGGGCTCCCCGGCACGCCCCGCAGCGTGTCCACCCACCAAGCAAGATCGTCGTCGGGGTGCTCACCCAGGACCGCGACGACCAGGTCCCACCGCGCCCCCGCGAGCTGGCGGACCGCGCGCGGCAGATCCGGCGCACTGTCGAGCTCCAGGCGGCCGTCGTCGGCCCACTGGCGCAGATTTTGGAGCAGCCCGGCGGCCCGTGTACCCTCGCCCGCCACCACGAGAATCCGCAAGAGCGCCACTTCCTCCCTGCGCGGCCCGGCGGACCTGGGCGAGGACTCGACCCGCAACGGTGGGGTCATCACCCCGTCCCGCCGCCGCCGTGATACCGAGCCACCAGCACGAGCGCATCATCTGTGCCCTTGCCGTGCCGGGCGAGGATATGGTCGGCGAGCTGTTGCGGCGTCGCATCAGCCGGCAACCCGTGAGCGAACCCTTCCTTGATTCCGTCGGTGGCGAAGATCAGCAGGTCGCCGTGAGCGAGTGGGAGGCTCTGCGTCTGGAGGCGGGGCAGCTCGGAGCCGACGATTCCGCCGCGCGTGACGAGGGACGAGTGCGCGCGCGGGGGGTGGCCGGTGCCGCCGGCGCGCAGCAGCAGGCCTTCCACGTTGCCCACACCGACCCAGGTCATCGATCGGTCGCCCAGGAACGCGAGGCTCATCACCGCGCCGCGCGTTCCGTGCAACGCGCGGTGGCAACGCTCGAGCAGGGACAGGGGCGCTTCCCGCGCGTGCCGCTGGAGCGCCGCGACGGCGGCGCGGGCGGCGGTCGCGGCCTCGACCCCGTGACCGAGCCCGTCCACCACCGCCACCAGGGTGCCGCTCGCGAGGCCCGCCACGAGGTGCAGGTCGCCCGACTGCGCCTCCCCCGGAAGCGCGAGCGTCGCGACCGCCCAGTCGATCAGGGCGCTGCGCGTCGCCATTTCTTCATCGTCACCGTCGTCCCCTTGCCCGGGGCCGAGGTGACGTCG
>JAEHDT010000088.1 GCA_016880225.1 Gemmatimonadota bacterium
CGACGTCTCCGAGATCCCCATCCCTATGGACAGCGTCGACGACGATTACATCGAGCGACCGCACCGCTGGGACATGACCTTCATTCGCAATTTCATGCTGGTCATCGGTCTCGTGAGCTCCCTGTTCGACTTCCTCACATTCTTCGTCATGGTGCGGGTATTCCGGGCAGGCGAGGCGCTGTTTCACACCGGGTGGTTCATCGAGTCCCTGGCCACGCAGGTCCTGGTGATCTTCGTGATCCGTACGCGTGGCGCGCCACTGCGCAGCCGCCCCAGCCGTCTGCTCGCCACCACGTCCCTCGCAGTCGTCGCCACCGGCGTGCTGCTGCCCTTCACACCGCTCGGGCGTGAGCTCGGCTTCATCGCGCCACCGCCTGGATTCTTCCTGATCCTCGCACTCATGGTCGTCGTCTACCTGGCCGGCGTCGATGTCGTGAAGCGGGAGTTCTACCGCCGGCTCGCACCGGCGTGAGCGTTCCTTCAAATGGCCTTCACGACCCGGCTAGAATCGCCGCGTTAGGCTGGGGGCATGGGAGTAGAGGCGGAAGCCGGAGCTGGGGAGGGCAGACCGGCCGTCACGCTGCGCGCTAACCGCCGGGCCGGGCGCGTCGCGGGTCCCGTCGCGCCCCCCGTGATGGGCGGCGGCCCTGGGGTGGTGCATCTCACCGCCGAACTGTGGCCCTTCGCGCGGACAGGTGGGCTGGGGGAGGCGGTCAGCGGTCTCGCGGCGGCGCAGGCTGCGGCAGGCCTCCCGACAACCGTCGTCATGCCCCTCTACCGGCTCGTGCGGGAAACCACCCCGTCGCTCGACCGCGTCGGGTCACCGATCACGGTCACGATGGGGAAGCGCACCGAACAGGTCCAGCTGTACCGCCCCGCCGAGACCGCTGCCGGGCCGCGCATCTATTTCGTCGAGCACCCGGCGTTCTTCGACCGTGCCGGCATCTACGGCGGCAATGCCTCGGATTACCGGGACAATGCTCAGCGCTTCGGGCTGTTCTGCCTGGCGGCCCTGACGGCTCTTCCCGAGATCGCGCCCACGGCTCGGGTGCTGCACGCGCACGATTGGCACACGGCGCTCGCTCCCGTTTACGCGCGCACCGCGTTCGCGACGCACCCGTTCCACGCCCGGCTCAGGACCGTGCTGTCCGTCCACAACGCCGGATTTCAGGGACATTTTCCCGCTGAGACCATAGCGGAGCTCGGCCTGCCCGCGGAGCTGTACGACTGGCGGGCGTTCGAGTGGTATGGCAGGGCGAACGTTCTCAAGGGCGGCTTGGCATTCGCCGACCGTGTCGTCACGGTCAGCCCCACCCACGCTCGCGAGCTGTGCACTGCCGAAGGCGGCTTCGGGCTGCACGAGACGTTCACCGCGCTGGGAGACCGCGTGGTCGGTATCCTGAACGGAATCGACGCCGGACGCTGGAACCCCGAGACGGATTCCGAGATCACCGCCAATTACTCGGTCGACGATCTCACCGGCAAGCAGCGCTGCAAGGCGGCATTGCAGCAGGCCAGCGGCCTGCCGCAGCGCCCGCACACGCCGCTCTTCGCCATGAGCGCGCGTCTTGTGGCGCAGAAAGGACTGGACTTGATTCTCGGCGCCGACCTGCTGTCGGGCTCGGATGCCCAGTTCGTCTTCCTCGGAGCGGGAGAGCCGCGCTACCACTCGGCCTTGAGCGCCCTGGCCGCCGCGGACCCCCATCGCGTCGCGACCCAGTTCGCCTTCACCGATCGGCTCGAACACCGGCTGCTCGCCGGAGCGGATTTCCTGCTCATGCCGTCCCTGTACGAGCCCTGCGGGCTGACGCAGCTGCGCGCGCAGCGCTACGGCGCGATCCCCGTTGCGCGGCGGGTGGGCGGGCTGCTCGACAGCATTGTGGACGAGGAGACGGGCTTTTTGTTCAGCGAGTACGAGCCGGCGGCCCTGCAGCACGGAGTGCAGCGGGCGATCGATCGCTACCGCCACGCGCCGAGATGGCGCGCCATGGTGCGTACCGCGATGGCGCAGCCGTTCGGTTGGGCGCGCCCGGTCGTCCAGTACCTCGACGTCTACCGCCGTGCCCTCAGCGCGCGCAGGACCGCACTTGCGCGTGCGGCGCGCCCAGGGCGCGACGCCGATTCATAGGAGCGAGCTTTATGCGTACGAGAACTCAGGAGCTGACGCTGCGGGGCGGGGTGATCGTCTTCGGTGCGTTGTTCGTCAGTGGCGTCGCCGGTTGGGCGCGCCGCCCGACGGCCGACGACCGGCTGTCGCCTTCCGCGGCGCCCGCCCTGGTGCACGAGCCTCCTACTCTGTCCCAGTCCTTGGAGGCGGCCCGCGGCGAGCTCGCGGTGGCCCGGCTGCAGCTCGACCGCGCCAACGCGATCATCGAATACTCGACGCGCTACGGTATCGCCGCCGACCTGTCCGCAGCGATCTACGACCTGGCGCTGGCCGAGGGAGTGGATCCGGCACTCGCCTTCCGCCTCGTCAAGACGGAATCGAACTTCTCCGCCGGAGCGACCAGCAAGGCCGGAGCCATCGGCTACACCCAGATCCTCCCCAGCACGGCGCGATTGTTCGAGCCGGGATTGACGACGAAACAGCTCTACGGCCCCAGGACCAACTTGCGCCTCGGCTTTCGCTACCTGCGCGATCTGTTGGAGCGCTACGACGGGGAGCTGAGCCTGGCCCTGCTCGCCTACAACCGCGGCCCGGCCAAGGTGGAGGAGCTGCTCGACGCGGGACGCGATCCGCAGAACGGCTACGCGGCGACCGTCATGAAAGGCTACCGCCGGAAGAGCTGAGCTTGATCTCCCGCCCCGTTGCTTTCGCTGCCTTCGGCAGCGTTATGGTGAGCATGCCCCGGTCATACTGCGCTTTGACCGCGCTGCTCGCCGCGTCCACCTCGACCGGCAGATTCATTGCGCGGAAGATCTCGTCGGAGCATCGCTCCGAATAGATGGTCTTCCCCTTCTTCCGTTCTTCGGTCGTTTCGCGCTTGCCGCTGATCGTCAGCCGCCGTGGCTCGATACTCACCTTGATGTCCTTCTCGTCAAACCCGGGCACCTCCGCTGCGACCGTCAGGGCGTCGTCGGTCTCCGAAACCTCGACATGGAGCGGATGGAGCAGCTCGGCTTCCGCCCGCAACCAGTCATCCAGGTCCCGCCCCAGTCTCCGCCCATTGCTTTCGAAGATCTCAAAAGCGCGGCGAGCGATATTGTCAACATACTCCCTCATGCGGCTCAACATTTGATCCGTCGTCACGAGCTGCAATGGTCGCGTGTCACTGGCACGTCGCGCTGCCGTGGATGCTCTCATGGTTACCTCCGAAGAAGAACCGCCGCTTCCGCTGGCCGCTTGAGGTACGTCCCGAACCAGTTCGTCACGAGCTCGGCAACCTGCTCAAGCGTCCCCGGCTCATCGAAGAGATGCGTGGCTCCCGGAACGACCACGAGCTTCTTGGGGCTGCCGAGCTGACGCAAGGCCTCGGTGTTGAGGTCGAGCACGTCGTAATCGGCCCCGCCCACGATGAGGAGCGTGGGTGCCGTGACGCGCGCCAGGGCCTCCCCTGCGAGGTCGGGTCGCCCGCCCCGCGACACGATCGCTGCCACGGAATGCGGATGATCTGCTTCGGCGACGAGTGCCGCCGCGGCACCGGTGCTCGCTCCGAAGTACCCGAGCGCCGGCTGGCGGGGACGCATCTCCGCCTCCAGCCAGCGGCGCGCGTGCTCCAGCCGCTCCGCCAGGAGCCCGATGTCGAAGACGTTGCGCCGGTCCCGGGCTTCGGGCTCCGTGAGTAAGTCGAAGAGCAATGTGCCGATGCCGGCCTGCTGGAGCACCTCGGCGACGAGCCGGTTGCGCGGACTGAGCCGGCTACTGCCGCTCCCGTGAGCAAACAGCACCACCTCCGCACACCCCGCCGGCAACGTGAGCATTCCCGGCAGCGCCGCACCCTCCGCCGAGATCCTTACCTCGCGTGATGTCGCGGTGTCCCTGCCCTTCATCGGACTCCTCCCGTAATCAGCGGCACCAAGGAAAAGCTGGCACCCGCAGAATGAAATCGTCGTGAGATCTCGCGGAAGCTGGGTATCGCCGGAGTGGCGAGACTCGCGTGCGCTTCTCTGAACAATGCCTCACACGCAATTCCGGAAGACGCGCAGCTCCGCGCTTAGCTTGAGACACGTTCCGGCAAGGGAGGAACCGTGTCTATCGTGGCCTATGAGACCAACAACGACTTGCCCGAGGGCGTGCGGGAGCAAGTCGCGGAAATTCTCAACGAGCGCCTCGCCGCCGCTATCGATCTGGCCACCCAGGCGAAGCAGGCGCATTGGAATGTGAAGGGATCGCAGTTCATCGCGCTGCACCGCCTGTTCGACGAGATTCATGCCGCCGCCGGGGAGTACGCCGATCTCCTGGCCGAGCGTGTGGTGCAGCTCGGGGGCATCGCCGAGGGCACCCTCCAGAGCGCCGCTCAGCGCTCGGACCTGACCGCGTATCCGCGCGGTATCGCCGACGGCCCCGACCACGTCGGTGCCCTCGGCCGGGCTCTCGCGGAGTTTGGCGCAGGGATGCGGCGGTCGATCGATGAGACCGACAACCTCGGCGACCGTTGCAGCGCGGACATTTGCACGGAGGTCTCGCGCGGGACGGACAAGTGGCTGTGGTTCGTGGAGGCCCACGTCCAGGTGTCGCCGATAGCCGTGCAGTGACCGCGCCGGGGGGGCCGTGATCGACATCGACGGCTCCTTCGGCGAAGGCGGCGGGGCGATTCTCCGGCAGGCGATCGCGCTCGCGGCGTACGCTAGGCAGGCGGTGCGGCTCTCTCGAATCCGCGCCAATCGCGAGCCGCCGGGCATGAAACCGCAGCACGTCAAGGCGGTGGAGGCGGTCGCGGCGATCAGCGGGGCGAAGGTGGCCGGTGCGGCGGTCCGGTCCAGCGAGCTGGTCTTCGAGCCGGGCCCGCTGCGGAGCGGCTGTTATACCGTCGACGTCGGCACCGCCGGCGCCGCTACGCTGGTGCTCCAATCGCTGCTTCTCCCCTGTCTCTGTCGCCCCGGGGAGTTTGACCTCACGGTGGTGGGGGGAACCGACGTGCCGTGGAGCCCACCGGCCGATTACCTGCGGTCGATCACGCTACCCGCGCTCGCCCATTTCGGCAGGGCAGAGCTCGCCGTGTCGCGCCGTGGCTACTACCCCAAGGGCGGCGGCCGTCTCGACGTGCAGCTCGTCGGCGCCGTGGTCCGACCGGCACCGCTCGCTCTCGTCGCACCGGGCGCCCTCGCCGGGGTCGGCGGACTGAGCCACGCGGCGCGCATGCTCGCGCCGCGGCGCGTCGCCGAGCGCCAGGCCGAAGCAGCGCAC
>JAEHDT010000089.1 GCA_016880225.1 Gemmatimonadota bacterium
CCGGCGAAGTTCTCGATCGAGCGGATGGTGGCGGCGAGCACGAGCCCGAGCGCGCCCACCGCCAGGCTCGACAGCACGATCGCCCCGAGCGCGAGCAGCGCCCCGCGCGGCGTGGGGACGAGATGCACGAGCGGAAGCAGAACGAGGGCGACCGCCATCGCCTGGATGGTGCCGAGCAGCGTGGCACCGAGCGCCTTGCCGAGCGCGATCGTGCCGCGCCGGATCGGGGCGACCAGGACCATCCGCAGCACTCCGGCGTCGCGGTCGGTGACGGTGGACAGCGCCGCGAGCAGGGAGCCGAACATCACGACCATCCCGAGCAGGCCCGGCGCCATGTAGACGCGGTAATCGATCTCGCTCCGCCCCGCGAACACGGCGGCGAACCCCGCGCCCGCGAACAGCAGCCACACGAACGGACGCGCCAGACTCGAGGCCACGCGGCCCCGCTGGCGCAGAAACCGCACCAGCTCGCGGACCACGATCCCATACACGGCGCGCACGGTCACTCCGCTCCCGTTTCGGCGAGCGGGTGGCCCGTGCGGGCGAGGAACACCTCCTCGAGCGAGGTGACGCCCGCCTGCCGTTTCAGCTCGGCGGGCGTGCCGAGCGCCACGAGCCGGCCCCGGTCGAGCACCGCCACCCGGTCGCACGGCTCCGCTTCCTCGACGTAGTGCGTCGTGAGGAACACCGTCAACCCGGACGCCGCGCGCAGGCCGCGGATCAGATCCCAAAGGGAGCGCCGCGCGCGCGGATCGAGCCCGGCGGTGGGCTCGTCGAGAAACAGCACACGCGGCTCGTGCAGGACGCCGCGGGCGATGTCCACCGCGCGGCGCAGCCCGCCCGACAAAGCGCGCACGGGGTCGCGCCGCCGCTCCTCGAGGCCGAACTGACGCAGCAGTGCGGCGATGCGCGGCGCGGCGACGCGGCCGGGACGATTCCACAGGCGCGCCGCGAAGCGGAGGTTCTCCTCGACCGTGAGGTCGCGATCGAGCGTGGTTTCCTGGAACACGAGCCCGATGCTCTCGCGCACGGCGAGACCGTCACGCGCCACGTCGTGTCCGGCCACGCGCGCGGCGCCCCGCGACGGCCGGAACAGCGTGGCCAACAGATGGACGGTGGTGGTCTTCCCGGCGCCGTTGGGCCCGAGGAACCCGAAGAACTCCGCCTCGTGAACCTCGAGATCGAGCCGGTCGAGCGCGCGGATCGGGCCGAAATCCTTGCCGAGCCCGCGCGCGTCGATGGCGGCGGTCATCCTTTCGCCGCGAGCGCGCGCGACGCCGGCGCCGCGCGATACGTCAACTCGGCGGGACGTTCCTCCGCGGCCTCGACTCGGGCGATGGCCTCATCGATCAAGTGGCGATGCGGGGACAGAGAGCACACCGGATCGGTCGCGCCGGCGTCACCCGCCACGAGAAACGCCTGGCAGCGGCAGCCCCCGAAGTCCTGGGCCTTGCGCGGGCACGAGCGGCACGGCTCAGGCATCCAGGCGTCGCCGCGGAACCGGGTGAAGGCGTCGGAGTGCTCCCAGATCCAGCCCAGCGGGCGGTCGCGCACGTTTTCGAACGTGAGGGTGGTGATGCGTCCCGCCGCGTGACACGGCCAGACTTCGCCCGCCGGCGTCACCGTCATGTAGGCGCGCCCCCACCCGCCCATGCACGGCTTGGGGAATTGCCCGTGGTAGTCGGGCAGCACCCACACGATCTCGAGCCTGGTGCCGAGGCGCGCCCGCTCGCGCAGCACCACCTGCCACGCCGCGTCGAGCTGGGCTTTGGTCGGCATGAGCGCGTCGCGGTTGTGCAGCGCCCAGCCGTAGAACTGCGTGTTGGCGAGCTCGATGCGCTCGGCGCCGAGCGACTCCGCGAGCCGGATGAGCCCCTCAACCTGGTGCAGGTTGCGGCGGTGCAGCACGGCGTTCACCGTGAGGGGAAAGCCCAGCTCTCGCGTGTAGTGATACGCGGCGATCTTGTCGCGGTACGACGCCGTTCCGGCGATCTCGTCCGAGAGCTCGGCGTCCGCCCCCTGAACGCTGATCTGCACGTGGTCGAGGCCGGCCTCTTTGAGCGCCGCCAGGCGCTCTTTGGTGAGCCGGTACGCCGAGGTGATGAGCGAGGTGTAGAGGCCGAGCCCGTGCGCCGTGCGTACCAGCTCTTCCAGGTCGGGGCGGAGCGTCGGCTCTCCGCCCGAGAGCCCGAGCTGCAGCACGCCGAGCGCCTTCGCTTCGCGGAACACCCGGCACCACTGCTCGGTCGAGAGCTCGCGCTTGAAGCGCGCACCCGCAAAGTCGAGCGGGTTCGAGCAGTAGGGGCACTGCAAGGGGCACTTGTAGGTCAACTCCGCCAACAGCCACAGGGGCTTAAGGTCCATACGTCACCAGTCCCTTGGCGGCGAGCCCCTCGAGAAACGTCGCGACGTCGCGCTCGAGCCCGCCGGTCGCGTAGAGCCGCTCGAGCGTCGCCACGATCTCAGCGAGCGAGCGCGTCCCGTCGCACAGCTCGAGGATCGCCACTCCGGTCGCGTTCAACGCGACCAGTCCCTCCGGATAGAGCAGCACGTCGCGCCCGCGCACGTCGTCGTGCTGGAGCCGCGCCTTGGGGTGGAGCCGCGGGACGGTCACGGCGCCCGTCGAGCTCACGCCCTGCCGCCGGTTCCCGGGAGCGGCCCTCGCTCCACCGCGTCGAGCAGACACCACAGCACGTCGCACTTGAATTCGAGCGCCGTCACCGCGCGCTCCTGCTCCTCGCGGCTCCGCAACCGCTCCGTCACGAGGCTGAGCGCGTACTCCGCGTCGCGCGGCGCCTGAGTGAGCCGGTTCCGGAAGTACTGCAGCCCCGCGGGATCGATCCACTTGTAGTGGGCGAGCATGGCCGCGAGGCGCTCCTTGACGATGAGCGGAGCGAACATCTCGGTGAGCGACGACGCGGCCGCCTCGAGCCACGGCTTGGTGCGGCAGAAGTTGACGTACGCGTCCACCGCGAACCGCACGCCGGGGAGCAGCAGCCGCTGCGCCTCGAGGTCGTCGCGGGCCACCCCCATCGCCTCGCCCAGACGCAGCCAGGCCTCGATGCCGCCCTCTTCGCCGGGCCGCCCGTCGTGGTCGATGATCCGTTGGATCCACTGCTGGCGCACCTCGCGCTCGGGGCAACGAGACAGGATGAGCGCATCCTTCACGGGGATGTTGATCTGATAGTAGAACCGGTTCGCCACCCAGAGCTGCAGCTCGGCGCGCGACAGCTCGCCCCCGTGCATGCGCTGATTGAAGGGGTGGAGATGGTGGTAGCGGCGCTCCAGCACGGCGCGCAGCCGGCCGACGAACTCCTGTTTCGACCACGGCCCATCATCGCGCGTGGCGCGCGAGGCAGCCGCGGTCACAGCTCGAACTCCATGGCGTCCTCTCCTACCGCGATCCCGGCAGCCTCGACGCTCGCCCGCTCGGCCGAGCCCGAGCAGAGGATCGGGTTCGTGTTGTTGATGTGCACCAGCACCGTGCGCTTGGCGCCGACCCCGGGCAACCGCTCGAGGCTTCCGCCCGGGCCGCCCACCGGCACGTGGCCCATGGCGCGCGCCGTCGGCGCCTCCACTCCCGCACTCCGCAACTCGTCGTCAGACCAGAATGTGCCGTCGAACAACAGGAGATCGGCGCCGCTCGCGACGCGACGGACAGCGTCATCTACCGCCCCGGCCGTCGGCACGTAGGCGAACGTGCCGCCGCTCTTCTCGTCGGTGATCCGCAGGCCGACGTCGAACGTCGCGCGGGAGGCGGCACGCGCATAGCGCGGCGGGCGGCGCGCCACGGCCACCACAGAGCAGCACAGGCCGAGCGGCGCCCCGCTGCCGTCCGCGAGCGCGACGCGGCGATCCTCCTCGAGCGCGCGAGGCTCGACGCCGGCGTACGCCGAGAGCACGCGGTACAGCGGCCAATCGTCGCCGAGCAACGCGGTCACGCCCGCCGGGGCATACACCGGCAGCCGGCTGGCGCTCTCGCGTAAGAGTAGCAGGCCGAGCGTGTGATCGATCTCGCCGTCGGTGAGGACCACCGCGCCGATCGGGGTGCCGCGCGGCCCGCGGGGCCAAAGCTCGCGGTGCCGGGCGAGCTGCGTGCGCAAGTCGGGCGACGCGTTGACGAGCACCCATCGCTGGCCGTCGGCGCTCACGGCGACGGACGACTGGGTCCGGTCGCGGCCGTCCCGCCGGGCAGCGGTACAGTTCGGGCAGCCGCAGTTCCACTGCGGCAGTCCGCCACCCGCCGCCGAGCCGAGGATGATCACGTGCATGTGTACGAAGGGGCCGGGTTCGTCACCCGGCCCCTCCATTCACGCTACCGGCGTCGCTCAGGCGTTGCCGGCGTAGGCGCCGACTTCCATGCCCAGCTCCACGACCTCGGCTTCGGGCTTCGTCCACGACATGTCTCGGTCCTCCTGAAGTGGTGGTCGACCACGAGGAATCGTTGACGTGTACGGCAGGAGCCGTGCCACCCACAGCGCATGGGATGGAGTGTGCTAACTCTCTCGGTCGCTGACGCTTGAGATGCTGCCCTTGGACGGCAGCCGCGGGCCGAAGCGGGGGTTTTCACCCACTTTGGGTGTTATCCCCCACCCAGACCGAACTTCTTCAAGCGGTAGCGCAACGTGTCCCGAGAGATGCCGAGGCGCTGCGCCGCCTTGGTCTGGTTGCCGCCGGCTTCTCGCATAGCCCGCTCGATCATCCCCTTCTCCCACTGCGCCAGGTCGACCCCCTGCGGCGGCAGGGCAGGCGCGCCTGCCGCGGGCGCGGCCGCCGCTTCGGGCTCAGGCGCTGCGGTGTGGTCCGGACTGGTGAGCGAGAGGTGCTCGACGTCGAGCGTAGGCCCCCGACTCCACAACACGGCGCGCTCGATGACGTGGCTCAGCTCCCGCACGTTCCCCGGCCAGGGATACGCGAGCATCAGCTCGCGCGCCGGCGCGCTGATCTCGCGCACCGCCTTCCCGTACCGGACGTTGAAGGTCCGCAGGTAATGCGCCGCGAGCAGCAGCACGTCCTCGCCGCGCTGGCGCAGGGGCGGCACGTGCAGCACGATCACGGCCAGGCGGAAGTACAGATCCTTGCGGAACCGCTCCTCGCGCACCTCGCGCTCCAGATCGCGATTAGTGGCGGCGATGATGCGGACGTCGATCTTGCGCTCGCGCACGCTGCCGACGCGGCGCACCGCCCGCTCCTCGATGGCGCGCAGCAGCTTGCCCTGCACCGCGAGGTCCACATCGCCGATCTCGTCGAGGA
>JAEHDT010000090.1 GCA_016880225.1 Gemmatimonadota bacterium
CATCTGGAGGTGCACGCCTCGCCCGTGGACTCGGTGTCGTTGATCGTGGACCCGAACGAGCGATTCCCGAAGTACACGGTCAACCCCGAGCTGTGGATCCGTCCGCTGCCGGGCACCGGCATCGTGGCCGGCCGGGTCTGGGACGCCCAGGGCCGGCCCGCGCCGCACGTACGAGTGTACGGGGTGATCAAGGCCGAGCCGCAGGAAACGCCGTACTCGTACGCCGAGACGTACGGTGAGCACAATCACCCCGACCCCGCGTACGGTGAGCACTTCGCGGTGTCGGATGTCCCGCCGGGCGACTACACGCTCGCGCTGGTGGTGGGGGGGAAGCGGATGACCCGCCGCGTGCGCGTCGCCGCCGATCGTGTCACCTGGGTGGAGTTCGGCTCCCGTGCACATTGAGTTGACGGAGATGCTCCGCTGCCCCGAGCGGCATGCCGAGGCGTTTTTGGTGATGTCGACGGGCGAGATGACCGGCCGCATGGTCCGCTCCGGCGTGCTGGGATGTCCGGTGTGCGCGCGCGAGTATCCGATCGTGAAGGGCGTGGTGTACTTCACGGGCTCTCCGGTCGCGCCGCCGCGAGCCGCTCCCCGGCCCGCGACGTCAGTCGATCCCGACACGCTCCAGGCGCTCCTCGATCTCAGCGGGCCCGGCGGCTACGTGGTCCTGCTCGGCTCGGCTGCTCGTCACGCGGTCGGGCTCGCGGGCCTGATGGACGGAATTCACTTCGTCGGTGTCAACGCCCCTGGCGACGTGGAGGAGCTGCCCGTGTTGAGCCTGCTCCGATGCGAGGCGGTGATTCCGCTGCGGCAGGCGATGGCGCGCGCGGTGGTGGTGGGGCGCGACCGGCTCGACGCGCGCTGGCTCGCGGAGGCGCAACGGGTCCTCCTGCCCGGCCGCCGGCTGGTGGTGGAAGACGATCGCGCGGCCGTGCCGGAGGGGATCACGCGCCTGGCGTTGGGGCAGGGGCTGTTGGTGGGCGAGCGGCGCTGATCAGGCGTCCGTCGAGCCGGGGGTCTGCTCCGCCTCCCGGTACGCGCGGTCGATCAGATCCCTGTAGTTCTTCTCCACCTGGCGACGCTTGACCTTGAGCGACGGGGTGAGCTCGCCGGACTCGATGGTGAAGTCCCGCTCGATCAAGAGGACCTTCTTCGGCATCTCGAACTTGGCGAGCCCGCGCAGGCCCCCCATCACCTCGCGCTCCATCTTGGCCTGCAGATCGGGCAGGGCGAGGAGCTCGCCCGGGGACGCGTAGGCGAGGTTTCGTTCCTTGGCCCAGCGCTCGAGCTGCTCGAAGTTGGGCACGACGAGGATGATCGGGAACTTGCGCTGGTCGCCGAGCACCACGGCGTTTCCCACGAACTTGTTCAACCGCACCATGTTCTCGATCGGTTGCGGCGCGATGTACTTCCCGCCGGCCGTCTTGATCAGGTCCTTCTTCCGGTCGGTGATCTTCAGGTAGCCATCCGGGTCGAGCTCGCCGACGTCGCCGGTGTGGAACCAGCCGTCCGCGTCGATCGCCTCGCGTGTCTCCGCCGGCATGTTGTAGTAGCCGCGCATGATGTTGGGGCCCTTGGCGAGGATCTCGCCGTCTCCGGCGATCTTGATCTGCACGCCGGGGATGGCCTTGCCGACGGTGCCGAAGCGCGGCCGCTCCAACGGATTGAGCGTGAGGACCGGCGACGTCTCCGTCAGCCCGTACCCTTCGATCACGGGGAGCCCGGCGCTGTAGAAGAACCGGCCGATCTCGGCCGAGAGCGGGGCGCCGCCCGAGACGAACAGCGTGATGCGGCCTCCGGTGCGGGCCCGCAGCTTCGAGAACACCAGTCGATCCGCGATCGCGTGGGCGAGCTTCAGCCCCACGGGGACGACGATGCCGGCCAGCCGGTGCGCCGCCCAGCGCTCGCCGACGCGCTTCGCCCACAGGAAGATGCGGCGCTTCGCCGCGCCGCCGCTGAGCGCGTTCTCGAGGACGCGTGCGTACACCTTCTCATACACGCGCGGCACGGCCACCACGACCGTCGGCCGGACCTCGAGCAGGTTCTGGCTGAAGGCGTCCACCGATTCGGCGTAGGCGATCGTGACGCCCACGTGGAAGAAGTAGTAGTCCACCATGCGCTCGAGGATGTGCGACAGCGGCAGCAGGGCGAGGCAGGTGTCGCTCTCGCTCACGCGCAACACCTGCACCGACGCGATCACGTTGGAGCAGATGTTCTCGTGCGTCAGCATCACGCCCTTGGGCTGGCCCGTCGTCCCCGAGGTGTAGATCAGGGTCGCGAGGTCGTCCGGCCCGATGCGCAGCGCCTCCGCCTTGACGCCGGGATGCTTGCCGGCGGCGGCCCGGCCCTTGACCTCGAGCTCGGCGAGGCTCACCACCCCCTCGTCGCCCGCGGGCGCGTCGAACACGATCACGTGCCGGAGCGCCGGCAGGCCGCCGCGCACGGCGCGGATCTTCTCGACCTGCGCCGGCGTCGAGCAGAACACCGCGGCGGCCCCCGAGTCGCGCAGGATGTATTCCACCTGGTTGGCCGGCAGCGTGGGGTAGATGGGGACGTCGACGCCGCGGGCGCACAGGCAAGCGTAGTCGGCGATGGCCCATTCGAGCCGCGTCTCCGCGAGGATGGCGATCCGGTCGCCCGGCTCGAGGCCCAGCTCGCGCAGGCCGAGCGCCAGCGCCTCGATGCGGGCCGCCGCGTCGCGATGCGACATGCCGCGCCACGTGCCCCCGGCCTTGTAGCGGAACGCGGCGGGATGCGCGCCGTAGCGCTCCACGGCGTCGTAGAACAGGTGCGTCAGAGTGCGGGGAGGGACGCTCATGGCTGGAACCTCACGACGAAAGTGACCGGCGAGCCCGGCACGGGCGTGCCCACGGCGCGGCGCGCGCTCGCCGTCACGACCACGCTGTCCGGACGCGGCGGCGCGATCAGGCGCACCCGCACGGCGGCGGTGCCGTTGGCGTCCGTCGCGACGGTATCGGTCGTGACGAGGGCGCGGGCCGTGTCGCTCGTGACCAGGGTGACCGCTCCCGCGGCGACCGGATCCGTGATCGCGTAGACGATGGGCCGGCGGGGGAGGGGGACGGTCAGGGGGTCACCGCCGCTCGCGGACTCGATCGTATCGGCGATCTGCACCGTGAGCGAGTCGGAGAGGGAATCGGGCAGGGTCACGGTGTCCGCCGTGGTGCCGGGCGCGAAGAGCGTGTCCGCCGCCGCCAAGGCCCGCAACGAGACCGGATCGCTGAACAGCGTGCCGCCGCGGGCCAACAGGCGGCCAATGCTTCCCGCATGGTGCACCACCGTCGTGCCCGTCGTGCTGTCGAGCACGGTGAGGACGGCGGTATCGAGGGTGGCCCAGACGATCGCGACCGCGACGGAGTCGCCGCGGCCGTCGAGCACCCGCGCGCGGGGCGCGAGCGTGTCGTACTCCTCGAGTGAGTCCGGGGCCGTCACCTCGATCGCGATCACGCGACCGAGCTCGGGCCCGAGATGGCAGCCGCCCAGAGCCGTGGCGAGCGCGAGGATGCCGACGCCGGCCCGGCTCGGGGGCCGGCCGGTCAGGGCGCCTCCGCCGCGGCCGCCTGGGGTGGCCCCGAGGCACCGAGGTCGCGCAGGGCGAGCGTGGCGTGCTCGATCCACTTCTGCGCGTCCGGCCCCTTGGGCGGGTGCGCGAGGAAGGCCCGCAGATGCTGGGCGGCGCCGTCGGGGTCGCCGCGCTTGAGCAGCAGGAACGCGAGCCCGTAGTGCGCGCCCGCGAGCTCGCGATCGAGCTCGAGGGCGCGGCGGTAATGGCGGATTGCCTCGTCGATGCGCCGCGTCTTGGTGAGCGCGATCGCCATGTTCTGGAGAATACGGGCGTCGTTGGGATGGTCGCGCAGCGCGAGGCGGTACGACGTGAGTGCCGCGTCGTAGTCGCCCTGGCGTTCGAGGGCGAGCGCCTCGTTCAAGTAGTCGAGGCGCTGGGGTTTGAGATCATCCGCGGCCGAGCCGCCGAGCAGGCGGCGCCAGAAACCCATGGGCCGAAAATAGCTTGCGGCCTCGTGAGTTTGCAATGTAGCTTCTCACTCCATGCCCGCCCCGCCGCCGCCCCGCACGCCGCCGCCTCGCAACGCGCGCACGGTCCACAAGCCGCCGCACGGCGTTCTCGAGGTGGACTGGCCGTTCTTCGGCGAAATGTGCCGGGCGCTGGCCCTCAAGATCTTCCGCGAGTACGACCCGGACGTCGTGATCGGCATCGCCCGCGCCGGCGTCATCCCGGGCGCAGTGGTGGCGAGCATCCTGCAGCGCGACTTCGCGTCGATGGCCATCTCGCGCACGGAGGCGGGGGGCCGGCCGGTCGTGATCGCCGGCCCGCCCCGTATCGTGACCGGCCGACGCGTGCTGATCGTGGACGAGACGTGCGACTCGGGCGCCACCATGAAGCTCGCCCTCAACGCGGTGCGCGAGCTCAAGCCCGCCGCCGTCAAGACCGCCGTGTCGTTCCGCACCGGGCCGTTCCAGCCCGACTTCTACGCGCTCGAGACCGGGAACTTCATCATCCTCCCCTGGGACCGCGAGGTCATCATCGACGGGGAGATCGTGGTGCGGCCCGATTACGCCGCGAAGCTCAAGGAACTCGGGGGTTGATCGACCGCCTCACCGCGGCGCTCGGAAACTCACGCGCCGACTACACCGAAATCCGCGTCGAACGCAGCTGGACCACCGCCGTGACCTTCCGCGGGCGGCGGCTCGAGTCCGCCACGGCGAGCGAGGACCTGGGCGGCTGCGTGCGGGCGCTGTACCGCGGCGGCGGCTGGGGCGTCGCCTCGTTCACCTCGCTCGACCGACTGGAGGCGATGGTAGCGCGGGCCGCGGAGCTGTCGCGAGCGGTGTCCCTGGATCCGCCGATTCGTCTCGCCGAGGTCCGGGCCCAGCAGGCCGAGGCCCTGCTCGACCTCGATGGCGACGTGCGCGGCGTGCCGCTCGCGGACAAGAAGCGGCTCATCGAGGCGTACAACGGCGCGATGCTCGCGGTGAGCGACCGCATCGTGGACACGCTCGCCGCCTACCGCGACGAGGTGAGCGAGTACTGGTATGTGAACTCGGATGGCACCGTGCTTCACGAGCTGCGCCCCGAAGTGACGCTCTCCGGCACCGCGGTGGCGCGCCGCGACGGCGTCATCGAAAAGGGGCTCGAGTCGATCGGGCTGCGCCGCGGGTGGAAGTCGGTACAGGGCCGGGAGCCGGGCTTCCGCGAGGTGGCGGAGCGTGCGGTCGCGCTACTCGACGCGCCCATGGTGCAGGGCGGCACGTATCCCGTGATCCTCGATCCCGAGCTCGCCGGTGTGTTCATCCACGAGGCGTTCGGCCATTTGTCCGAAGCCGATTTCGTGTACGAGAACCCGCAGGCGCGCGACATGATGACGCTCGGGCGCCGCTTCGGGAAGAAGGTCCTCAACGTGGGCGACAACGGCGCCGCCCCGGGGCTCCGCGGTACGCTGCCGTTCGACGACGAGGGTACGCCCACGCAGGACACCGCCCTCATCACGGAGGGCGTCCTCGTCGGCCGGCTGCACTCGCGCGAGACCGCCGCCACCATGGGCGAGCGGCCCACCGGCAACGCGCGGGCCATCTCGTTCCGCCACCCACCAATCGTGCGGATGACCAACACCTATATCGCGAATGGCCGGGGCAGCTTCGACGACCTGATCCGCGACGTGAAGCTTGGCGTGTACGCCTGCGGCGCGTTCGGCGGCCAGACGATGCTCGAGAACTTCTCCTTCACGGCGGCCTACGGCCGCATGATCCGCGACGGCCGCGTCGCCGAGCTCGTCAAGGACGTGGTGCTCGCCGGCAACCTGTTCCAGACGCTCGACCGGATCGACCACATCGCCGGCGACTTCCGGTGGAACGAGATGGGCGGCGGCTGCGGCAAGGGCGGGCAGTCGCCCCTACCGGTCACGGAAGGGGCGCCGCACGTGCGCATCGAAGAGGCGCTGGTCGGCGGCGACGTCGCCGGGTGATCGAGCAGCTGCTGGAGCGCGCCCGGATCCGCGCGGACGGCGGGGCCGACGCGCTCTGGCGCCGCGTGGAGCGGACGGCCATCGCGCTCGAGTGGGGCCGGCTCAAAGCCGCAGGCGTCACGGAGGAGGCGGGCGCCAACCTGCGCGTGCGCCATCGCGGCCGCGTGGGCGTGGCGGGGACGACCGCCGCCGATATCGCGGCCGACGAGCTGGTCGGACGCGCGCTCGCCTCGGCCGAGTTGGGCGAGGAGCTGCCGCTCGCCTTTCCCGTCCGCGCCGAGCTCCCTCACGTGACGACGTTCTTCGATCGCGCGGCCGGCGCTCCCCTGGACGACCTCATCGCCATCGGCCGATCCCTGCTCGCACGACTCGAGCGCGAGGGCTGCCGGGTCAACGTCGCCGTGGAACGCGAGATCGCCGAGACGCGCGTGGCGAATTCGGCAGGAGCGGCGGGCGAGTACCGCTCCACCGGCGTCGGCGTGAGCGCGGAGGTGTGGCGCATCGCGGGCGACGACGTGCTCGCCATCGGCGACGTGTTCGAAGGGGCGAACCTGCCGTCGGATGACGAGGTGGAGGCCCTGGCGGCCTCGATCAACCGGCGGCTGGATCACGCCCTCCGCATCGTCGCGCCGCCCGCGGGCGCGCTGCCGGTGGTGTTCACGCCGGCGGGCCTCTCGGCGCTGATGCTCCCCGTCACGCAGGCCCTCTCCGGCAAGACCGTGCTGCAGGGCATCTCCCCGCTGGGCGCGAAGGTCGGCGAGCGGGTGTTCGACGCCGGCTTCTCGCTCACCGACGACCCGCTGTGCGCCGGTCGCGCCGCGTCGCGCCCTTTGGACGACGAATGCGTGCCCTCCCAAACCCTCGTTCTGGTCGAACGCGGCGTCGTTCGACGGTTCATCTACGACCTCGAGACCGCGGCCCGGGCCAAGATGCAGAGCACGGGGCACGGAGTCCGGAGCGTGTTCGGGAAACCCGTGCCGGGCTACACGAACATCATTGTGGGTGCGGGCGGACGACCGACGGGGGGTGGGGGTGGGTCACACGACCTCGGTGGGGGGTTGCTGGGGGATGTAAAGGATGGCCTCCTGGTGGACGACTTGATCGGCGTGGGGCAGGGGAACGTGATCGGGGGCGCGTTCAGCCATCCCGTCGCCCTCGCCTACCGGATCGAGCGAGGCGAGATCACGGGCCGCGTGAAAGACGCCGCGGTCGCCGGGAACGCGTACGAGTTGTGGAGGCGGGTCGGGGGATTCGGGAACGACGGGCGCTGGGCCGGATCGCGCTGGGCGCCGTCGGTGCTGCTCGAGGGCGTGTCGGTCGCGGGTCGCTGACGTCTCCCGGCGACGTCGTCGCGTGACGCCACTCGACGTCGTCAGTATTCAAGCACTCCCGTCTGCGCGATCATCTTCCACTGCGTCCCTACCTGCGTGTAGATCTTGCAGGTCCGCCCCTTCCAGTTCTGCTCCGCGCCCGTCCGCTTGTGCCGCCACAGCGTGTCGATGTCCACTACGGCGAACGCTCCATCGCCTTGCTCGGACACGACGATCTTCTTGATCTCGCGCCTGTTGTGGACCAGGGTGTGAGTGTCGAACAGCTCCTGCCACCCGTGCGTCCAGCGTTCGGCGTCGAACCGGCCCCATACCATCACCCACGTCGTGGGATCGTGCGACTGCGGCGTGGGCGGCCAGGGCCAGACCATCGCGGGGTGGAAACACGAGACCAGCAGCGTGGCGTCCTGGGTGTCCCAGGCGCGGGTCTCGCGGTCGACGATCTCGCGGATCTTCTGCTCGATCTGGGTCACCTGATGGGTGATGACTGATGACTGGCGCCTGACGACTACTCCGCTCCGAGCGCCTGCTCGTACCCCGTCCCCTGCGTCATCTGCTCGTACACGGCGTTCAGCGTGTCGGGCGAGGCGGAGAGAAACCGGCAGCGCGCGTCGTTCTTCGAGCGGCACTCCACCTCCATGACGGAAACCGGCTCGCCCGAGAGGCGACCCAGGAAATCCGCGAGCATGCCCGACGAAAAGAAGCACATGGGCGCGTCGGCGCTGCCGGGATCGGCTTCCGCCCAGTCGCTCGAGTCGACGACCAGGGCCGCGTTGCCGAGCGGCGCGACGCTGACCGCGCCCCAGCCGGCGTGTTGGAAGAAGGCCGACAGGACGTCGTTCAGACGGCCGGCGTCGAGCTCGTCGGGCCGGGCGACGCCCGTCTCACCGGGGAGCCAGGCGCAGAACGCCCGGTACACCCCCTCGCCGGCGGCAAAGCCGGTCTCCTGGAGGATGGAGAGCGCCGCGTCGGGTGCGTCGCGCAGCAGAATGGTGTGGAGCTGGTGCAGCGCGCCGCGGCCGATGGTGAGGCCGTCGGCCGCGGCGGAGGCGGAGCCGGGCGCGGTCATATCGGACGCCAACTTAGGGTTTGGCGCGTGCGCGGCGCAAGAGTTCGGCTTCGTCGATGATCGCGACGCCGAGCGCCTTCGCCCGTTCGAGCTTCGAGCCCGCGTCCGCGCCCACGACCAGCGCCGTGGTCTTCTTCGAGACGCTGTCGGCGACGTGGCCCCCGGCGGCCTCGATCAGCTCGATGGCCTTGGCGCGTGACAGCGACGGCAGCGTCCCCGTCACCACGTACACGTGCCCGGCGAGCGGACCCTTTCCGTCGGCCGCGGCCGGCTCCTTCAGGTTCAGTCCGAGCTTCTCCAGGCGCTCGAGCAGCTTGCGGTTCTTGGCTTCGTCGAAGAATCCCGCGACGGCTTCGGCGATCGCCTCGCCGACGCCCCGGACGGCGTTGATCTCGTCGACCGAGGCGTTGCGCAGTGCCTTCATGGTTCCGAATTGGCGCGCCAGGAGCTTCGCCCCCTGCGCCCCCACGTGGCGGATGCCCAGCGCGTACAGCAGCGTGGAGAGCGGCTGCTGCTTGGACGCCTGGATGGCATCGACGAGCTGGTGCGCCGACTTCTCCGCAAAGCCTTCGAGCGTGAGCAGCTGCATCGGCGTCAGCTGGTACAAATCGGCGACGTCTTTCACGAGCTTGGCGTCGAGCAGCGCGCGCACCCGCTCGTAGCCCAGACCGCGGATGTCCATCGCGCCGCGCGACGCGAAGTGCACGATGCTCTCGAACACCCGCCCGGGGCACGAGACGTTGGAGCAGTACGCCATGACCTCGTCGGACGGGTACTCGACTTTCGAGCCGCACACGGGGCAACGCTCGGGCCGTTTGAACTTGCGCTCCTTCCCGGTGCGGCGCTCCCGCACGGGACCGAGCACCTGGGGGATCACCTCGCCGGCGCGGGTCACCTCGACCCAGTCGCCCTCGCGGATGTCCTTGGCGTCGATCAGATCGAAGTTATGGAGCGTCGCGGTCGACACGGTCACGCCCCCGATCTCCACCGGCTCCAGCACAGCGTAGGGGTTGAGCGCCCCGGTGCGCCCCACGTTGATCTTGATCTCCTTCAGGCGGGTGATCTGCACCTCGGGCGCGAACTTGCGCGCCACCGCCCAGCGCGGCTCGCGGTCGCCCACCGTGCCGAGCTCGGCGTGCAGTCGCAGCGGATTCACCTTCACCACGACGCCGTCGGCGCCGTAGTCCAGCGTCCCCAGCCGCGCCTCGAGCTGCGCGATCTCATGGTGCGCCTGCGCCAGGTCGCGCACGAGTGTGTGGTTCGGCTCGACGGGGAAGCCCCACGCCGCGAGCTGTCGCAGCAACTCGTGCTGGGTGTCGACGGGGAGCTTCTGGCCGGGGGCCTCGACGTGGAAGCAGAAGATGCGGAGGCCCCGGCGGCGCGTGATCTTGGGGTCGAGCTGGCGCAGCGATCCGGCGGCCGCGTTGCGCGGATTCGCGAAGGTGGGCTCGCCGGCGCGCTCGCGCTCGGCGTTGAGCTCGGCGAAGCGCGACTTCGAGAGGTACACTTCGCCGCGCACCTCCATCCGCTTGGGCCACGCCTTGCCCGCGAGCCGCAGCGGCATGTCCCGCACCGTGCGCAGGTTGGCGCTCACGTCCTCGCCCTCGATGCCATTGCCCCGGGTCGCGCCGGTGACGAGCACGCCGTCCTCGTAGGTGAGGCTCACCGCGGCGCCGTCGATCTTCACCTCGAGGGTGTACCCTGCGCCCTTCACCTCCTGGAGCAGGCGGGCGTTGCGCTCCTCCCACTCCACGAGCTCGGCCTCGGTGAAGGCGTTGGCGAGCGAAAGCATCGGCACCAGGTGGCGGTGCTTGCGGAACTTCTCCGCTGGCTCGGCGCCGATGCGGAGGGTGGGGCTGTCGGGGGCGCGGAGCTCCGGATGCGCGGCCTCGAGCTCCTGCAGCTCCCGGAACAGGCGGTCGTATTCGGCGTCCGATATCTCTGGCTTATCGAGGACGTAGTAGGCGTGGTTGGCACGCTCGACCAGCCGCCGCAGCTCGGCCGCCCGTGCGGCGGGGCGCGCCCCTCCCTTCACCGACCCTTGGCTTCCTCTTGGATGACCGCCATCGCCACGCCCACCAGGCGGTCGAGCTCCTCGGCGCTGGCGCGCGGCAGCAGACCTTCGGCCCAGGCCCCCTCGCGCTCGCCGAAGGCGGCGAGCAGGCGTCGCAAGAACGAGAGTAGCGCGACGCGCTCGAGCTCCATCCGGCGCATGGTCTCGCCGGTCTCGTGCTGGCGCTGCGCCAGGCGCTCGTAGCGATGGGCGTTGCGCAGCGCCTGCGCGGTCAGGGCCGCGACGACCTGCACGAATCGCACGTCCTCGTCGGAGAACGTCGGGCCGTCGCGGAAGGTGCGCAGGAAAATCGCCCCGATCGCGACGCCGCGCCACGTGATCGGCACCACCGTGATGGACTTCACGCGGCGGGTGATCATTTCGCCCTTCACGTGCTTCAAGCTGGGGTCGGTCGCGGCATCGGGGATGAACACGGTTTCGCCGCTGACCATGGCGCGCTTGAGCTCGGGATAGCGCTCGAGGTCCACCACGTAGTTGCGAATCGTGGGATCTTCGTAGGACGCGACGAGGCGGACCGAGCGGCCGCCGCGCTCCGCGAGAAAGATCGAGCAGCGGTCCAGCCCGAAGGCTTCCCCCAGCTTGCGCGCGATGGCCTGCAGGATGTCGATGAAATGGAGCGAGGTGGAGACTTCCTTGAGGATCTCGATCACGGCGAGCAGGTGCTTGCGCTCGCGCTCGAGCTCGGCCACCCGAGCCGCGAGGCTCTCCGCGGTGGAAGTCATGGCATAGTTTGCGCCCCCCGCGGAGGCTGCGTCAAGTTGCCGCGCCCGCACGCGCGCGGTAGCTTCGGAGCCCATGCGATCGGCCATTCTCGTCCTGTGCGCGACGGCGCTCGCCGGCGGCGCCGGCGCTCAAGGTCGTGCGGCGCCCGCCGCGCCGATCGGCGCGTGGACGCCCGTCCCCGAGCTCCCCGGGATGGGGCG
>JAEHDT010000011.1 GCA_016880225.1 Gemmatimonadota bacterium
CGCTGCTCGCGGCGGCCTGTAGCTCAAGCGGGACGACCCAACCGCCGCTCGAGCCCTGCACGGCGGCGAGCGGCGGTCAGATCAGCCTCAACCCAACGAAGTACGCTGCCGTGGACCCGACGCAGACGGCGGGTTGCGCCGTGTTTCCCGCCAACGGGACCGGCGCGGCCTTCGAGTACCTCGTCGTCCCGCAGTCGGCGAGCACGATCCCCGACGACTCGCAGGCGTTCAAGCTGGGCGGGACTGCTCTGGCGGCCCCGCCGGCGCCGTCCGCCCCGGTCGCCGCGACCCGGATGGGGGTGGCGCAGCAGTTCGATCTGCGCTTGCGCCTGGCCGAGCGGGAGTTTGCGGCACAGGCGCCGAGGCCGCTGCGGGCCCCGCCCCGCGTGCCCGCCGCGGTCACGCCGGTCCTTCCGGGTGACGTCCGCACGTTCAAGGTGTGCAACGTGCTGACGTGCGACCCCCGGAAGCCGGCCACGTTCTCCAACGTGACGGCGACGGCGCTGACGGTGGGTCAGCACATCGCCCTGTACGTGGACAATGCGGCGCCACAGCCGGGGTTGTCGCAAGCGGGCCTCGATAGCGTACGGGCGGTGTTCGACACGTTGTTGTATGGGACCGATACCCTGGCATTCGGCGCCGAGTCCGATATCGACCTCAATGGCCAGGTGATCGTGCTCATGACGGGCAAGGTCAACTCGCTCGTGACCACGACGCAATGCAACACGACCGGGTTCGTGGCCGGGTACTTCTTCGGCGCGGACCTGATCACCACTGCGCCGTTTTCGAGCGGCAACAACGGCGAAATCTTCTATGCGATCGTCCCCGATCCGGGCGGCACGCTGAGCTGTCAGCACACGGTGTCGCAGGTCAAGCAGCTCGTGCCCGTCACGTTCGTGCACGAGTTCCAACACATGATCAGCTTCAACCAACACTTCCTCGTGCACGGCGGCTTTCCGGAGGATCTGTGGCTGAACGAGGGCCTGTCGCACTACGCCGAGGAGAATGGCGGACGGAAGTTCCTTCCTGACTCGGCGGCGTTCTGCCGATACCTCATCGGCGACGTCTACAACTCCAGCCAGTACTTCGGGGCTCCGCAGAACTACTTCCTGGTGGACACGGCGGGGATCGGCGGCCTCGCGAACCGCGGTGCCTACTGGCTGTTCGTGCGCTACCTGGTGGATCAGATCGGGGCGACGCTCGGGTCGCCCGATTCGGTCACCCGGCGACTCGACAGAACCGTGCTGACCGGTGCCGCCAACGTCAGCAACGTGGCCGGAGGCACGCCGTTCGCCACAGTGCTCGAGCGGTGGGCGCTCGCGAACTACGTGTCGGATCTCGTGGGGTTCACCGCAGCCCCCGAGCTGCAGTACACGACGTGGCACTTCCGGACTGATTTCGGCACGATCCAGACGAACTGCGCGACCTTCGTGAACACGACGATCCTGCCCGGCCAGTTCCCGCTCGACACCGCGGCCCACAGCTTCAGCGGCAGCGCGCTCGCGGCGAGCGGCGTGCTGCACGCGGGCTCAGGGTCTTATTACCGCCTGCAGCAGGCGGCGGGCGCACCGCAATTCAGCCTGCTGTTCTCGAACAGCACCGGCGCGGCGTTGCGGACGTCGTTGGTACCGCGGTTGAACGTGATACGAATTCAGTGACGGCGGCGGTCGGGCGGTCAGGCGGTCGGGCGGTGGGGGTGGCCGTGGCGCTCCTCGCCGCGGGACCGTCCGTCCGCCTGCCCGCCCAGTCGGGCGGCCTCGCGCTGGTTCCCGGCTCGGCCCGGGCGATGGGCATCGGCGGGGCGGGCGCGGCGATCGTGGGCGACGCCGGTGCGGTGTTCGCGAACCCGGCCGGCCTCGCCACCGTACACCATCTGGCCGTCGAGGGCTTGTACGAGGCGTATCCGTCCGGCGTCACGCTGTCGACGGGGGCGGTGGCGCTGCGCGTCAGCCGCTTCACCTGGGGGGCCGGCGCGGCTGCGTTGGGTCAGTCTTACACGTCGGCCGATCTGCTCGGTGTCTCGTCGCTCGTCTTTCGTACCGGCATTGTGGCGCTCGGGACGTCCGCCAAGTACCTGCGCGAGACGCTGGGCGGCGAGCGCCTCGACGCGTGGGCCGGCGACGCGGGCCTCGCCTTCGCCGTGTTCGACCTGATGGCGTTCGGCGTGAGCGTGCAGAACATCGGCGGCGACCTCGGGAACGGGACGCACCTGCCGCGCCGCACCCGCGCCGGCTTCACGCTCAACTATGTCGACCCCCAGGGCACCTATCGCCTGCTCACGACGCTCGAGGGCCAGTGGCCGTCGCAGGGCAGCGCGGTCCTGGTGCTCGGCGTCGAGGGCGGGGTGGTGAAGCGCGGGTTGGGGTTGCTGGCGCGGGCGGGCTACGTGGGACGCCCGGCGACGGCGGCGGCGTCGCCTCTGACGGTGGGGGGCAGTGCGGAGCTCGGCCGCCTGCACCTGGACTACGCCTACCAGGCGGACGACGCGCTCGGCGCCCGGCACCGCATGGGGTTACGATGGACGCCGTGATCGAGCGGCGCCCCCCGGACTGGGCGCGTGTGGTCCGGCGCCTCGCCGCCTGGGTGCTGATCGGCGTGCCGACGCTACTCGCGATCGTGCTGGTGGCGAGCGCCGATGCGCGCTACGTCGCGCGCGCGGGGGTGGAGGAAGCGCGGATCCTGTTGAAGCGGCGCGCGATCACCAAGCTCGTCGCGGACGCGAAGACACCGCCGGCGCTGCGCCAACGGCTTCAGCTCGTGCTCGCCGCGCGGGCGTATGCGGCGGACTCCCTGGGCCTGCTCGTGGGCGAGACGTTCACGTCCTACGTGGACGTGGGTCGGGACACGCTGCTGCTGGTGCTGTCGGCGGCGCGGCGCGACCGGCTGCGTGAGTACACCTGGCGCTACCCGATCGTCGGCATCGTGCCGTACAAGGGATTCTTCAACTTCGCCACGGCGCGTGCTGCGGCGGTGGACCTGGATCGTGGCGGCTACGACACCTACCTGAGGCCTGCCGGCGCCTTCTCCACGCTGGGATACTTCTCGGACCCGCTTTTGTCCACGGTGATGGAGCGCGACACGATGGAGCTCGTGGCGACGGTGATTCACGAGCTCGCCCATAACACGCTGTACCTGAAGAGCCAGACGCCGTTCAACGAGAGCTTCGCGAGCTTCGTGGGGTACCGTGGCGCCCAGATGTTCTTCAAGTCACGGGGGGACTCGCTCGACGCGAAGCGTGCCGCGGCGCGCTGGCGCGACGAGCGCACGCTCGACGTGCTGTACGCAGAGCTGGCCCGGCGGCTCGACTCGGCCTATGCCGCGGGGCCCGTGGGCCCGGCGCTCGAGGGCACCCGCACGGCGACGTTCGAGTGGGCCCGGGCGCAGTTCAGGGGAGCCGTGGGACAGTCCCTCGAGACCTACGACTGGCGCTGGTTCGCGCAGGCGCCCCTGAACAACGCCGTCGTGATCGCCCAGCGGCTGTACCGCATGAACCTGAACCTGTTCGACGAGGTGTACGCGCACGCGCGCGGGGACCTGCGCGAGACGATCCGAGCGATCCAGGTGCGAGTGTTCACGCAGCCCGGGGAGGATCCCTACGAGGCGTTGTATTCGAGGCCGGGGCTGCCGGCGGAGTGATGAAGCCGGACTGGCGCACGGGCGGGCTGGCGGACAGAGGAGGCGGGTGACCTCTCAAACCCCGCCGCATCTCCTTCGCCCTTCGGCTCACTGTCTTGTACAAGCCCCAAGTGAGTTACCGGCGTGTGAACGAAGTTCCTCAAGACGTCCTCCCTCCTCGCGAGAGAGCAATCCTAACTCGGTGACGAAGAGAATCGCGTACGAGAGCTCGCAAAGGGAGCCCACTGCGATGTCGAGAAAGCGGCGGAACTCAGCACTTCCCCTCTTTGCAGCGCCCTCGGCGATGTTCGCGGCCGCTGAGAATGCGGCCCGACGTATTTGCGATGTCAACCCGAACTGCTCGTCCTTCGGAAAGGACGCCGTGGCTCGGTACAGCGCGATCGCTAGTTGGTGCGAGGCCTTCCAGGCCGTGAACCGCTCGTAGGGCATCATGGC
>JAEHDT010000091.1 GCA_016880225.1 Gemmatimonadota bacterium
GCCGTGCGCGACGCGCTCGACGCCCTCAGGGCGGCCGTGCCGCTCGTGTGGAGTGGCGGCGCGATCACGGCGCCGGGCCCTCGCCCCGACGCCGTGTTGTGTACCGCCCTGCCCGATCGCGACCAGCTCGCCGCCCTCGCCCGCCTGGGCGAGCCGGTAATTTTCGCGAGCGCCGCCCAGCTGCCCTATCTCCGTTCCGTCGCCACCCTCACACCGCTCGCGCTCCCATCCGCCGTCGACCGGGCGCAGGACCGCGCCGAGGCGCTGCGCGCGCGTGTGGCCGCCGTGATCACCGCCGGCACTGCGGACGCGGAACTCGCGCTGCTCGGTCCACTGTTCGAGCGGTTCGATCCGGCAGAGGTCGCGGCCGCGCTGCTTTCACTCGTTGGGGAAGGTGGACAGGGCAAGGGCGAAGAGGCCGCCCCTCCCCAGTCCTCCGGCTCGGAGCGGGTGAAGGTGTTCGTCAACGTGGGAAAGAAGGACCGCGCGTCCGCGAAGGACCTGGTGGGAGCGCTGATCCGCGAAGCGGGAGTCGCGAAAGGCGACATCGGCCGGGTCGAAGTGCGCGAGTCGTTCAGCCTGGTCGAGCTCGCCGCCGCGGCCGCGCCACAGGCGGTGCGCAAGCTCACGGGCGCCACGATCAGGGGGCGGCGCGTGATGCCGCGCCTCGATCGCAACGCCTAACTCGGGAACGCCGCGACGGCTTCGAGCGTAGAATGCCCGTGCCATCCGGGACCACGCGCAGCCAGCGCTTTCTCCTCAACGGGTATCACGGGCAGCCCACCGCCGGGCAGGTCACGATCCACGCCTTCGATCGCGCACAACGGCTTCAGCGGGCGCTCGGCGCGCTCGCCAAGTGGTGGGGCATCGCCGTCCTGTCGGTCTTCATTCCCGTCGCGCACTTCATCCTCGTGCCATCGTTCCTGGCGTACGGCGGGTGGCAGTTCTTCCAGCGGCTCGGCACCGTGGAGCTCGCGAGCGATGCCCGCGGCACCTGCCCCGATTGCGGCGCGGAGCAGGTGCTCGATCTCGCGCCGCGGTGGCGCACGCCGCAGCCGGTGACGTGCCGGCACTGTCACCGGGGGTTGCGGCTGACGGCCCCATCCTAGGTTCCGAACGCCGACGGGCCGCCCAGCGGGGCGGCCCGTGAACAGCAAACCCGGCGCGCAACGCGTCGAGCTATTTCTTGTTCACCGCCTGCTTCAGCTGCTTTCCGGCCCGGAACGCGGGAGCGATCGACGCCTTGATCTGGATCACGCCGCCCGTCTTGGGGTTGCGGCCCATGCGCGCGGCGCGCTTGCGGGCCTCGAAGTTCCCGAAACCGGTGATCTGCACCTTCGCTCCCTTCTTCAGCTCGCCGGCGATGATGCCCTTATCGTCGAACAGGGCTTCGATCGCGCGGCCGGCGTCGGCCTTGGACATCTTGGTCCGCATCGCCAGCGCCGCGGTCAGCTCGGCTTTGTTCACCGTGTCTCCTTGTGAGGGTCTAGGGCACGAGAAACCCTTGGAATTCCGCCCCTTTCACGGGGGGGCACCCGGAAACCCGCATAAAACCGCCACAATATGGGGGTATCCCCCGGAAATCCGCAAGATTCGGGCACTTCCTTGACCGCTCTCCCCGCCCAAACTACCCTTCCACCCCCATGTTCCACGGCACCCGACCCGGTTGGATCGAAGTCATCGCCGGCGTGATGTTCTCCGGCAAGAGCGAGGAGTTGGTCCGCCGGGTGCGCCGCGCCGTGATCGCGAAGAAGCGCGTGCAGGTCTTCAAGTCGCACTTGGACGCCCGCTACGCCGGGCTCTACTCGGTGTCCACCCACGACGGCGGCACGGTCGAGGCCGAGCCCGTGGACTCAGCCGAGGGGGTGATGCGCGCCGTGCGGTCCGGCACCGAGGTGGTCGCGGTCGACGAGGTCCAGTTCCTGGACGACGGGATCATCGCGGCGGCGAACGCGCTCGCGGACCGCGGCGTCCGGGTGATGCTGGCGGGCATCGACATGGACTTCCGCGGCCTGCCGTTCGGCCCCATGCCCACCCTCCTGGCGGTGGCGGAGATCGTCGACAAGCTGCAGGCGATCTGCGTGGTATGCGGCGGGCCCGCCAGCCGCAACCAGCGGCTCGTGAACGGTCAACCCGCCTTGTGGGAGAGTCCCACCATCATGGTCGGCGGCCGGGAGTCCTACGAGGCGCGGTGCCGGCACTGTCACCGCGTGCCGAGGGCGGATGAGGACCAGACGGCGCTGCTCTGATCGGCTCGTGTGCTCAACGTAGCGCTCACCGGGAACATCGCCGCCGGCAAGTCGACCGTCGTCGACCTGTTGCGGCGCTGGGGCGCGACGGTCATCGACGCGGACGCCCTGGCGCGCGAGGCGCAGGCGCCCGGCGGCGAGGTGCTGGCGGCGATCGTGCGCCGCTTCGGCGCCGACGTGCTCGCGTCCGACGGCAGCCTCGATCGCGCCGCGCTGCGCGGCAAGGTGATGGGCGACCAGGCCGCGCTCGATGCGCTCAACCAGATCGTGCACCCCGCGGTGCGCCACCGCCGCGACGACCTGGTGCGCGCCGCCCGGGAGAGCGGCGACGTGCTGGTCGTCAACGACATCCCGCTGTTGTTCGAGGTGCTCGATCCCGCCGAGTTCGACGCCGTGGTGCTGGTGGACGCCCCCGTTCCGCTGCGCCGTACCCGGCTCCGCGCCATGCGCGGCCTCTCGAACGAGGAGGCCGACCGGATGATCGCCGCGCAGATGCCCGCCGAGCGCAAGCGTGGGAGGAGCCACTTCGTGATCGAGAACGACAGCTCGCTCGACGAGCTCGAGCGGCGCGCGCGCGCGGTGTTCGAGGAGCTGCGCCGGCGGGCGGCCGTGGCGGCCCTGGGGCGTCCGGCGCGCACCGTCCTGCTCGTCGCCGCGCAACAGGCCGAGCACCCTGCGCTCAACGCGATCGCGGCCCGCTACGCGGACGCCGGGCTCGCCGTCCGCCGCGTGACCGGCACCGCCGCGGCGATCGACAAGGCCCTCGCCCGCTCGGAGCAGCCCGACGCGATCGTCGCGACGGCGGCGGCAGCCGCTGCGGTGGAAGCGGCGTGGGCGCGCGCGGGCCGCCACGGGATCCTGGCCGCCCTCTCGGACGATCCCGATCCAGTCGCGGTGCGCCTCGATCTGCGGCCCTGGGGGTACGAGCGACTGCGCCTGATCGAGCCCGGCGCGGTGGGGCTGGCGCCTCGCGTCGATCTGTTTCCATCTGCCAACCCGTTGCCTTGACAGGGGTTTGGCGCTCCGGTAACCTTCGCCGCGACCTCACACGCCTCCCGAGCGAGCGACCCCGCATGGCCAACATCCCCGCCGACCTGCGCTATACCGAAGACCACGAATACGTGAAGGGCGGCGGAGACGGCACTATCGTGCAGGTCGGGATCACCGACTATGCCCAGGGAGAGCTGGGGGACGTGGTGTTCGTGGATCTCCCCAAAGTGGGCGCGACGTTCGGGCGCCGGGACGTGTTCGGGACGATCGAAGCGGTCAAGGCGGTGTCCGAGCTGTACGCGCCCGTGGCGGGGACGGTGACCGAGGTGAATGCGGCGCTCGAGGGTGATCCGGCGCTCGTGAATCGCGACCCCTACGGCGCCGGCTGGATGATCAAGCTCCGCGTGAAGGACCGGGCGGAGCCCGGGAAACTCTTGAACAGCGAGGCGTACAAGAAGCACATCGGAAAATGAGCATGCTCACGCTCACGTTCCATGGACACGCCTGCTTCACCCTCGAGGCCGACGGCCGCCGCCTGGTCATCGACCCGTTTCTGACGGGCAACCCGGCCGCCGACATCCCGCTCGCCCGCCTCCCGAAGGTCGACGCCGTGCTGTTGTCGCACGGACACGGCGACCATCTGGGCGACGCGATCCCGATCGCCCGGCGCGACGGCGCGACGATCGTCGCGACGGCGGAACTGGCCCGGTTCTGCGGTCAACGGGGCGCGACGGTGCACGCGATGCACATCGGCGGCGCTCATCAGTTCGCGTTCGGCCGGGTGAAGCTCGTTCCTGCATTTCACGGCGGGGCGGTCGAGGGGGACGCCACGGGGCAGTTCACGACCAACCCGTGCGGTGTAGTGGTGACGCTCGATGGCAAGACCGTGTATCACTGCGGCGACACGGCCCTGACCATGGAGATGCAGCTCCTGGCGGGCCGGGTGGACGTGATGCTGGTTCCGATCGGTGACAACTACACCATGGGCATCGAGGACGCGGTGCGCGCCGTGGACCTGGTCGAGCCTCGCGCCGTGATTCCAATGCACTACAATACGTGGGACGTGATCAAGGCCGACCCCGAGCAGTTCAAGCGGCAGGTGGGCGACAGGGCCCGCGTGATCGTGCTCGCGCCGGGGCAAACCCACACTCTCTCCTGAGGTCGGGCGAACGCCTTATGCCGACGGTCCGTGCTTCGCTGGCCCCCGCCGACCGGTTCGTGACCCGCCACATCGGGCCGAGTCCCGACGAGACGCGCGGGATGCTCTCGGCCCTCGGGTACGACTCGCTCGACGCCTTCATCGACGCGGTCGTGCCGGCGGACATCCGGTTGGGGCGTCCGCTGGCGCTGCCGCCGGGCCGCACCGAGCGAGAGGTGCTCCAGGCGCTGCGCGGGCTGGCGGCCCAGAATCAGCTGTACCGCTCCTACATCGGGATGGGCTACCACCATTCGTTCACGCCGCAGGTGATCCAACGCAACATCGTCGAGAATCCAGGCTGGTACACCGCCTACACGCCCTACCAGCCCGAGATCGCGCAGGGCCGGCTGGAAGCGCTGCTCAATTTTCAGACGATGGTCGCTGATCTCACCGCCCTCCCGATCGCCAACGCCTCCCTCCTCGATGAAGCCACCGCCGCCGCCGAAGCGATGAACCTCACGGAGGCGGTGGCGCGCGCGCCGTCGGGCACCACGCCGATGTTCATGATCGCCGAGGGGTGCCATCCGCAGACGATCGCCGTGGTGCGGACGCGGGCCGAGGCGCGCGGTGTCCAGACCGTGGTGGCCGACCCCGCGGGCTTCGAGTTCCGGCCCGGCGTGATCGGGGCGCTGCTGCAGTATCCCACCACCGAAGGCACGATCGAGGACTACCGGGCGTTCTGCGACCGGGCGCACGCCGCCGGCGCGCTCGTCACCGTCGCGACCGACCTGCTCGCGCTCACGCTGCTCGTGCCGCCGGGGGAGTGGGGCGCCGACATCGCCGTGGGCAACTCGCAGCGGTTCGGCGTGCCGATGGGCTACGGTGGGCCACACGCCGCGTTCTTCGCCACGCGGGAAGCGCACAAGCGCCACGTTCCGGGGCGCATCATCGGGGTCTCGCGCGACGCCGCGGGCCGTCCCGCGCTCCGCATGGCGTTGCAGACACGGGAGCAGCACATCCGGCGGGAGAAGGCCACGAGCAACATCTGCACGGCCCAGGTGCTGCTCGCCGTGATGGCGAGCATGTACGCCGTGTACCACGGACCCGAAGGGCTCCGCCGCATCGCCGAGCGAGTGCACACGCTCGCCGTCCTGCTCGCCCAGGCCCTCACGCGTCTGGGCTACCGCGTCGTGCACTCCTCGTTCTTCGACACGCTGTGCGTGGACGTGGAGTCGTGGGCGCTGCCGCGCCTGCTCGACGCCGCGCGGGCGCGCCGCATCAATCTCCGCGTCATCTCGCCGACGCGGGTCGGCATCGCGCTCGACGAGGCCACCACCCTCGGCGACCTCGCGGATCTGGTGACCGCGTTCTCGCTCAACGAGGTGCTGCCGTTCATGGTGGAGGACCTGGGAGCGAAGGCGGATCCCTCCATCCCCGAGGCGTTGCACCGCACGTCGCCCTATCTCACGCATCCGGTGTTCCACCGGTACCGCTCCGAGACGGAGATGCTGCGGTACATCAAGCGGCTCGAGGCGCGCGACCTCTCGCTCACCTCGGCGATGATCCCGCTCGGCTCATGCACCATGAAGCTCAACGCCACGACCGAGATGGTGCCGCTGTCATGGCGCGAGTTCAACCGGCTGCACCCGTTCGCGCCGCGCGAGCAGGCCACCGGCTACCGCACGCTGTTCCGCCAGCTCGAGGACATGCTCGCCGAGATCACGGGGTTCCCGAAGATCTCGCTGCAGCCGAACTCCGGCGCCCAGGGCGAGTTCACCGGGCTGCTCGTGATCCGGGCGTACCACCGCTCGCGCGGCGAAGGCCACCGCACCACTTGCCTGATCCCCACCTCGGCGCACGGCACCAACCCGGCGAGCGCCGTGATGGCGGGCCTGCGTGTGGTGCCGGTGCAGGCGGACGCCCGCGGCAACATCGATGTCGCTGACCTGCGGAGCAAAGCCGCCGAGCACCAGGACACGCTCGCGGCGCTGATGATCACGTATCCGTCCACGCACGGCGTGTTCGAGTCGTCGATCCGCGAGCTGTGCGAGATCGTGCATGCGCACGGCGGGCAGGTGTACATGGACGGCGCCAACATGAACGCCCAGGTCGGGCTGGTGCGCCCCGCAGACATCGGCGCCGACGTGTGCCACCTGAACCTCCACAAGACCTTCTGCATCCCGCACGGCGGCGGCGGCCCGGGCATGGGACCGATCTGCGCGGCGGCTCACCTCGGACCGTTCCTGCCCGACCACCCGGTGGTACCGCTGCGCCAGCAGCAGCCCTGCGGGACCGTCGCCGCCGCTCCGTGGGGCAGCGCCTGGATCCTGCCCATCTCCTGGGCGTACATCGCGCTCATGGGGCGCGAGGGCTTGGCCGAGGCGACCAAGATGGCCATTCTCGCCGCCAACTACGTGGGGCGCCGCCTCTCGACCTACTACCCGTTGCTCTACACCGGTCAGAACGGCCTCGTCGCGCACGAATGCATCATCGACTGCCGGCCCTTCAAGGCGTCGGCCGGCATCGAAGTCGAGGACATCGCCAAACGGATCATCGACTACGGTTTCCACCCTCCGACCGTCTCGTTCCCGGTGCACGGAACGCTGATGATCGAGCCCACGGAGAGCGAGTCGAAGGAAGAGCTCGACCGCTTCTGCGACGCCCTGATCTCGATCCGCCAGGAGATCCGCGAAATCGAGGAAGGCAAGCAGCCGCGCGGCAACAACCTGCTCAGCAACGCTCCGCACACGCTCGAGGACGTGATCGCCGACGCGTGGGACCGTCCGTACCCGCGCGAGCGCGCCGCCTTCCCGGCGGTGTGGACGCGGTCGCACAAAGTCTGGCCGTCGGTCGGCCGCGTCGACGGCGCGTACGGAGACCGCAACCTGGTGTGCGTGTGTCCGCCGATGGAGGCCTACGCCCTTGCCGCCGACTGAGGCGGCGACGTGGCGGGTGACGCTCGACCCGGCGGGCCGGAGCGGCGCCGCCAACATGGCCATCGACGCGGGGCTGCTCGCCGAGGCCGCCTCGAGCGGCCGGGCGGTGCTGCGGCTGTATCGCTTTTCGCCACCCTGCCTGTCGCTCGGCCGGAACGAGCCGGCCGCGCGCTACGACCGGGCGGCGATCGCACGGCTGGGCATCGACGTCGTCCGGCGTCCCACCGGCGGTAGCGCGGTGTGGCACGACCAAGAGGTCACGTACGCCGTGGCGGCGCCCATCGCGTTGTTCGGCGGGCTGCGCGCCGCCTACCACGCGATCCACGCCCGCATCGCCGTGGCGCTGCGGGCGCTCGGGGCCGACGCGACGCTTGCCTTCGATCGCCCGAGCGCGCGAGCGCCCGGCCGGAGTGGAGCCTGCTTCGCGACCGCCGTGGGAGGCGAAGTGATCGCGGCCGGGCGCAAGCTGGTCGGCTCCGCTCAGGTGCGCCAGGGCGCTGCGTTGCTGCAACACGGCTCGATTCTGCTCGCGGGGTCGCAGGACATCGTGGACGTCGTCAGCCGTCAGCCGTCCGTCGGCGGCGGGGCGACCACGCTCTCGGAGGTCCTGGGGCGCCCGGTGTCGTTCGACGAGGTCGCGTCGGCCATCGTGGATGCATGGTGGGATACGGTTTCCCTGACCGCCCGACCGCCCGACCTGCTGACCGCCGCCCTTCGCGACTCCGCCTGGCTCTGGCGCCACTAGGGCGCCCGTGGAATCTTACGCGCCATGCCGACACACCCAATCGCCGCTCGACTGATCACGCTTGCCGCCCTCGCGGCCCTCACGCTCACCGCCGGGTGCAAGCGCCAGGCGGGATGCGCCGGGGAGTATTGCGGTACCCTCGTGATCGCCGCCGCGGGCGAGCCCGACATCCTGTTGCCCCCCGTCAGCGAGTTCGCCACGACGCGCGACGTGTCGGACCAGCTGTTCCTGAAGCTCGCGGACCTGGGCCCGTCGGGAAACACCGTCGGCGACGAGGACTTCCAGGCGCAGCTGGCAGAGCGGTGGGAGTGGGACGCCCCCACTACGCTGGTGTTCCACCTCGACCCGCGGGCGCGCTGGCAGGACGGCCAGGCGGTGACGGCCGGGGACGTCGCGTTCACCTACGACGCCTACACCGACACGCTCGTGAACTCGTCGTTCCGCACGTCGCTGCGCCACATCGCGGCCGTCACGACGCGCGATTCCCTCACCGTGGTGTTCCGGTTCCGGCAGCGCTACCCCGAGATGTTCTACGATGCGGTGTACCAGATGCGCATCCTCCCGGCGCACCTGTTGCGCGAGCTGCCGCGCGACCAGTGGCGCAGCGCGGCGTTCGGGCGGGCGCCCGTGGGCGACGGGCCGTACCGCTTCGTGGCATGGAAGGCCGGCGAGAGCATCGAGCTGGCCGCGGACTCGACGTTCTTCCTCGGCCGCCCGCACATCCGGCGTGTCATCTGGCGCTTCACGCCCGACCAGCAGGTGGCCGTGACGCAGCTGATCGCCGGCGACGCGGACGCCGTGGAAGTGCTCGTATCCCCGGACAACGTGCGGCGCGCGCGCGCCGACAGCGAGCTCGTGACGTACCCCTACAAGGGCTCGGCATACGGATACGTCGGCTTCAACCTCGCCGCCCCGGGCGACACCACCAAGCCGCACCCCCTGTTCGGCGACCGCGACCTGCGGCGCGCCCTCGTCATGGCGACGGACCGGGAGCGCCTGCTGCGCAACGTGTGGGGCGACTTAGCCAAGGTGCCGCCCGGTCCCATGTCGCAACTGTGGTGGATCTGGGACCCGGAGATCCGCGAGCTGCCCCACGACAGCGCTCAGGCCGCCCGCCTGCTGACGCGGCTCGGCTGGAGCGACTCAGACGGCGACGGCACCCGTGACCACGACGGCCGCCCCCTCGCCTTCCACCTCCTCGTGCCCACGTCAAGCGCCTCGCGCCGCCAGTACGCCCGCCTCCTGCAGGAGCAATTCCGCACGATCGGCGTGAACGTGGACTTGGACGAAGTGGACTTCAGTGTCTTCAACGACCGCGCCCGCGCCGGCCGGTTCGACGCCCTGATCAACGTCTGGAACACCGACCCGACGCCGTCCTCGGGGTTCACGCAGACGTGGACACGGGCCGGTTTCGGGCGGTCGAATTACGGGCACTACGCGAACCCGACCGTGGACGATCTGGTCGACCGGGCCGTGGCGACCGCTGCCAACCGGGACCAGGCACGGCGGGCCTGGCGCGGAGCGATCGAGACCCTGAACCAGGACGCGCCCGGCATCTTCCTGTTCGCCCCCGGGAGCGTGGCGGCCATCCACCGGCGCGTGGCGGACGTCGCGATCCGGCCGGATTCCTGGCTCGCGCTGCTCCGCACCTGGCGTATCCCCGCCGATCGCCTGACGGATCGAGACCGCGTGGAGCGATAAGTGGCGGCGTGGCTGGTGCGGCGGCTCGCGGCGGCGATCGCCATCGTGTTCGCGGTCGTCACCCTCACTTTCGTCGTCATCCACGCCTCGCAGGGATCGCCGTTCCTCCCAGGCAACACCCAGGACATCGACCCGGCGACGCTCGCGCGCCTGCAACGCGAGTGGGGAACCGATCGGCCACTCGCGGAGCAATACGTCTTGTACCTGAGAAACCTGCTGCAGGGCAACCTGGGGGAGTCCTTCGCGCTCCGCCGCCCTGTGGCCGATGCGCTGGGCGACGCGCTGCCGAACACCTTCACGCTGGGCTTCACGGCCCTTGTCATCGACTTCGCCCTCGGGCTCGCGCTGGGGATCTACCAGGCCGTGCGGGAACGCCGCGTCGGCGACATCGCCCTCGGGAACGCCGCGCTGTTCGTGAACTCCATGCCCACGTTTTGGCTCGGGCTGGTGTTGCTACTCGTGTTCGGGCAATGGCTCCGCTGGTTCCCGGTCGGCGGCAAGGCGGACCCGGTGCTCTGCTCCACACTCGACTCGTTCCGTTGCGTGGCCGACTTGGGGTGGCACCTCGTTCTGCCCGCCCTGACGCTGGGACTCGTGGGCGCTGCCGGGACCGCGCGCTATCAGCGCGCCGCCATGCTCGAAGTCATCCGGCAGGACTACGTGCGCACCGCCCGGGCCAAGGGCCTGCGCGAGCGGCGCGTGCTGCTGGTGCACGCGCTGCGCAACGCGCTGCTCCCCTTCATTACGCTGTTCGGGCTGGCGTTTCCGTTTCTCCTCACGGGCGCCGTCCTGGTCGAAACGGTGTTCGCCTGGCCCGGGATGGGCCGTCTGGCTGTCACCGCGATCTTCCAGCGGGACTACCCGGTGGTGACGGGCGCGGCGCTCGTGACGAGCGCCATGGTCGTGCTCGGCAATCTGATCGCCGACGTGCTGTACGCCATCGCCGATCCGCGGATCCGCGTGCGCGACGCATGAGCGTCTGGAACTGGCTCGCCC